>CADCWK010000047.1 GCA_902806375.1 uncultured Thermomicrobiales bacterium | reverse complement strand
TCGCGTGCTCCGCGTAGAAGGATGCTGGACGGAGCGGGAGTTGCTCCGCCGATTGCTGGCCGCCCAGGAACGGCTTGCTCAGCTTCGTCCGGTCATAGGGCACTCGGTCCTCATGGGAGGCCATGACTACCCGACCACGGAACCCGTCCAGCCGGAGTCGCTGCGCGGCGTATCCACCCGCCGCACCGGCGCCAACGATGACGAAGAGGCGCTCGTCGGGCCGGGCGTCGGTGTGGGTCATGGCCGGGGTGACCTGGTCGGGCGCATCGTCGCTGATGGTCACCATGACGATCCCGTCGACCACACGGGCAGGAAACGAGGGGAGACTGTCGAGGGCGGGCGGCTCGGTCACCTCGCCATTACCCGCCCGGAAACAGGCCTTGTGCCAGGGACACTGGATGATCCCGTCCCGGTAGACGCCCTTCTCCAGCGGCGCGCCGTAGTGGGTGCAAGTCGCGCCGGTCGCGTGGACCGCGTCGCCGTCCCGGATCAGCAGGACATCCCGGGGCCCCGCCTTGACGGTCCGCATCGACCCGTCCTCGAGCTCGTCGAATCCGATGACCTGGTACTCGCTGGTCGCCATGTCACATCCTCCGTTGATTCCCACGCCACGTCACGTCTGCGGGCAGGGCAGGCCGGTTCCATGCCACAGCGGCGGGGATATGGGAAGGGAGCAATCATCCGGAGAGGGATCGATGGGTATCACATCACCGTCCGACCTATGGCCAGACCGGACGCCGCTTCTCGAGGAAGGCCGCCATCCCCTCGCGCTGGTCCTCCGTGCCGAAGGCGGACGCGAAGGCATCGAGTTCGGTCAGCAGGCCGCCGGGGACATCGACGCCGAAGGCCACGGCCATCGCCTGCTTGGCGGCCGCGACGGCGCTCCGGCTGTTGCCGGCGATCTGCGCGGCCAGCTCGCCCGCAGCGGGCAGCAGGGCATCCGGCCGGTGGACGGCATTGACCAGGCCGATCCGCAGTGCCTCGGTGGCGTCGACGCGCCGGCCAGTCAGGATGAGCTCCGCCGCCACACCCCCTCCCACCAGCCGGGGCAGCCGCTGGGTCGCGCCCCACCCAGGCGGGATACCGAGCGAGACCTCCGGCTGGGCGAAGACGGCGGTGTCGGCCGCCAGCCGGAGGTCACAGGCCAGGGCGATCTCGCAGCCCCCGCCGAACGCGTACCCGTTGACCGCCGCGATGACCGGCTGGGGGACGGTCTCGATCGCCCGCGTGACGGCCTGTCCGAGCGCGCCGAACGCCCGCGCCGCCTGCGGGTTGAACTTGGCCATCGCCTTGATGTCCGCCCCGGCCGCGAAGGCCCGGTCACCGGCACCGGTCAGGATGATGGCCCGGACCGTCTGGTCGGCGCCGAGCTTGCGGACCGACCGCAGCAGATCGCTCAGCGCCGCCTGATCGAAGGCGTTTAGCGCCTCCGGCCTGTTCAGCGTGACGGTGGCCACAGATCCGACCCGGGTGACGTCGATCGACATGGGAGGCTCCTGTCGGTGAGCAGAGCGGCAGTGCCGAACGATCAGCCGGTGACGTCGATGACGAGGGCGTCGCCCTGCCCGCCGCCGGAGCAGATGGCCGCACAGCCTGTCCCGCCGCCCCGCCGCCGCAACTCCATCGCCAGGGAGAGGGCGATCCGTGTCCCGCTCATCCCGATCGGGTGGCCGAGCGCCACGGCGCCGCCATTGACGTTGAGCCGGTCCTGATCGATCCCGAGCCGGCGGGCGGCGATGATCGGGACGCTCGCGAACGCCTCGTTGAGCTCCCACAGGTCGATGTCCGCCACCTCGAGCCCGGCCCGGCCCAGCGCGTCGCGGGCGGCGAGGTCCGGGGTGTAGGCAAGGTAGGGGACGTCCCAGGCGGCGCTGCCGCTCGACCGGATCGTCGCCAGCGGCGTCAGCCCCCGCTCGCGGGCCCAGTCGGCATCGGCCAGCACCAGCGCGGCGGCCGCGTCGTTGACGCCGGGGGCGTTGCCGGCGGTGACCGTGCTGCCGTCACCAAACAGGGCCGGCAGCCGTCCCAGTGCCTCCATCGACGTGTCGGCCCGGGGTGCCTCGTCCCGGTCGACGAGCGTCACGGCCCCCTTCCGGCCGGCGACAGGGACAGCGACCATCTCCTCCTGCGGGACACCGGCCGCCAGGGCCGCGGCGTAGCGCTGGTGGGAGCGGAGGGCGTAGGCGTCCTGTTCCTCGCGGCCGATGTGCTCCTCGGCCGCGACCAGGTCGCCATGCTCGCCCATCGGTCGCCCGTCGATCATGCTCCAGAGGCCATCGTGGACCATCAGGTCACGCAGGGTCCCATCACCCATCCGGTAGCCGCCGCGGGCCCGATCGAGGGCGAACGGCGCGTTGGACATGCTCTCCATCCCGCCGGCGACGACGACATCGTGGTGCCCGGCGCGGATCAGCAGGTCGGCCATGGCGATCGCCCGCATCCCCGAGCCGCAGACGCGGTTGGTGACCTCGGCGGTGACCGTCCGGTCGAGGCCGGCCATGAGGGCGGCCTGGCGGGCGGGGTTCTGACCCGCACCGGCCTGGAGCACCATCCCCATGATGACGTGCTGGACGTCGGTGGCGACGATACCAGCCCGCTGGATCGCGGCCCGGATCGCCGTCACGCCCAGTTCGACCGCCGGCACCGTCGCCAGGCTGCCCTGCAACTTGCCGATCGGCGTCCGCGCGCCGGCAAGGATGACCGTCTGTCTCATCGCTCGTTGTCTCCGTCCTGATCCATCCATGGTCGTGGGCCGCGGGTCAGATCGCCGGCGACGACCCTGGTGATCGCCCCCGTACTGGTCCGCAACCGGAGGGCGCCGTTGCGATCGACGCCGAGCAACGTGCCCTCGACGGTCCGTTCACCGTCGCGGACGACCACCGGCTGACCGAGCATCGCGGCGCGGCGCGTCCAGCCACCAAGCCCGGCGGCGCCACCATCCCGCGCCAGTTCCTCCGGCAGTCGGGCGAGACGGGACAGCACCTCCCCCAGCAGCTGGTCCCGGATCGGATCGATCGACCGCTGCCCGGAGCCGGTCGCGGCGAGACCAGGCAGTCCGGCCGCCCCCGTGACCGGCCGCGGCGGGTCGGCGATGTTGACGCCGATCCCGATCTGGACCAGGGACGTCCCACCGGACGACCGGCTGACGATCAGGATACCGGCCACCTTCCGGCCGTCGACCAGCACGTCATTGGGCCACTTCAACGCCAGGTCCAGTCCGGGATCCAGCACCTCCAGCGCCTCGGCCACCATGCCGCCGACGATCAACGGGACCGGACCCAGCGCGACCGCGGGCACCGGCAGGGACAGGATGGCGGTCATCTGGAGGGCTGTGCCGGGGACCGACCGCCACCGACGGCCCGCCCGGCCCCGGCCGGCGGTCTGGTGATCGGCCACGACGACCACTGGCCCAGCCAGATCCCCCGCCGCGATTAGGCCGGCCGCGACATCCATCGTACTGGTCACCGTCCCGAATCGGCGGATATCCCACGCCGTGACGATACCGGTGCCGTTCACGGCCGCGCCTCCGTACGGTCTGGTACTACCGGTACCACCGGTAGCTCCTCGATCGCTCCCTGCCCCGCGGCGTCGTCCAGGTCGCTCTCCCGGACGCGCCGGACCCGCATCTTGCGGACCCGATGGCGCTCGACTTCCATGATGAGGACCGAGACGCCCTCAGCCTCGAACTCGTCGCCGTCCTGTGGCAGACGACCAAGGTGCTTCTGGACGAACCCGCCGAGGCTGTCGTAGTCGTCCTCCTCGAAGGTCAGTCCGAGGGCGTCCTCGGCGTCCTCGACGGCGAGCCGCCCGTCGGCGACGAGTTCATCCGGACCGGAGACCTGGAACAGGGGCATCTCCTTGTCGTACTCGTCCTGGATCTCGCCGACGATCTCCTCGAGGATGTCCTCGATGCTGATGATCCCGGCCGTCCCACCGTACTCGTCGGCGACGATGGCGAGGTGGACCCGCTGGGAGCGCAACTCCGCGAGCAGTTCGTTGACCCGCTTGGTCTCCGGGACGACGTAGGGCGGTCGCAGCAGGCTGATCAACGGCAACGCGTCGGTATTGCCGATCACGAACGGGAGCAGATCCTTGGCGTAGAGCACGCCGATGACGTGATCGATCGATTCCTCGTAGACCGGGATGCGGGAGTGTCCCGCCTTGACGATCAGATCGACGATCTCGCGGCCGCTCGTCATGCGGTCGACCGCCACGATATCCACCCGCGGCACCATCAGTTCCCGGACGCGGATGTCCTCCAGGTGCAGCACCCCGTCGATCATCTGCCGCTCGACGGGCTGGATGACCGCGTCCTCCTCGCTGGCGATGTAGTTCCGGATCTCGTCCTCGGGGCCCTCGTTCACGGGCTCGTCGCTGGCATTCGGGATCAGCCGGTCAAGGAACTCGGCGAGCGCCTGGACGACGATGGCGATGGGCCGGAACAGCGCGCCGATCGGCCCGGCAAGGCCGGTGCTGAGCTTGCCGCTCCGGTTGGGCCGGCTCCGGGCGAGGGCGACGGGCAGGGCCTGGACGAACGTCAGGTAGACGAGGACCACGACCAGGATGGCGAGCAGCGTCCCCGCCGATCCGGCGAAGGCGCCGAACACCGTCGCGAGGAGCCCCGTGGCGATGACGGCGGCCAGGATCGTCGCGACGTCGAGCGCGGCGAACCAGCTCCGCTGGGCGTCGAGCAGATCCCGGACAGTGCGCAGGCGATGCGCCCGGTCGCCGCGCTCATCGGTCTCCGCGCGCGACCGGCCCGCGGACCGCCCGACGATATGGACCAGCCCGGCGGTGAAGCCGATGGCGATCATCGCCAGCAGGGCCATGACCCCGAGAAGGATCGTTGTCCAGCCGCTCCCGTCCATCGACTCAGGTACTCCGGTAGCCAGCACTCCCGCGACGATGGGGCTGGCGGGATGTGGGCAGGGCGCCCGGGGAAAACCGTCGGCGACGGACCAGGCAGGACGAAGACTAGATGAAGAGGGCGCTGATGCTCAGGTCCTTGTGGATCCGCATGATCGACTCGGCGAGGAGTGGCGCGACCGTGATCGTCTCCAGGGGCAGGGACGGGTCGCTGGGTGGCGGCACGGTGTCGCAGACGAAGAGCCGGCGCAACTGGCTGGTGGCCAGGAGCTGGACCGCCTGGTCGGCGAAGATCCCGTGCGTCGAGGCCGCGTAGACGTCGGATGCACCCCGCTCGTACAGCAGATCGATGGCCACCCGCAGCGTCCCGCCGGTCGAGATCATGTCGTCGACGATGACCGCCGTCTTGCCCTCGACGTTACCGACCATCTCCAGCGTCTCGGTCGCGTCCGTATCGGGATGGCGCTTGGCGATGATGGCCAGCTCCCCGCCGGAGCGGACCCGGAAGTCCTCCGCGCGGGCGACGCCGCCCGAGTCCGGGCTGACCACGACCGCACTGTGGTCGATGGCGCGGCGGAAATGGTGGGCGAGCAGCGGGGTGGCGCGCAGGTGGTCGACCGGGATGTCGAAGAAGCCCTCGATCGCCGGGGCGTGCAGATCGACCGTCAGGATCCGGTTGGCACCGGCGACCGTGATCAGGTTCGCGACCAGCTTGGCCGAGATCGGCTCCCGGCCCGTCGTCTTCTTCTCCTGCTTGGAGTACCCGTAGTACGGGATCACCGCCGTGATCCGCGCGGCTGACGCCCGGCGCAGCGCGTCGATCATCAGCAGCATCTCCATGATGTGATGATCGTAGGGCTGGCAGATCGACTGGATGACGAAGCAGTCAGAGCCCCGAACGTTCTCGTCGAGCTTGACCCGGGTCTCCCCGTTCTTGTAGGTGCCGATGAGCGCCCGACCGATCGGCGCTTCCAGCTGTTCCATGATCGCGGCGGCGAGTCGCGGATGCGAGCCGCCAGCGAAGACCTGAAGTCGCCCGTCCAACGTGTCTATCCCTCTCCTGGTCGGTCTGGCCGGTCGGGCACGGTGGCGTCGTCCCGGTCCTCGTCCGGTCGCGGCTCGCGGCCGACCGGGCGAGCCGGGACACCGACGACGGTGACGCCCGGGGGCACGTCCCGCGTCACGACGGAGCCGGCCCCGGTGGCCGCCCCGTCGCCGACGGTCACGGGTGCCCGGAGGACCGTGTCGGAGCCGATGAAGGCGTCCGCGCCGATCGTCGTCCGGTGCTTGCGCCGACCGTCGAAGTTCGCGACGACCGTCCCGGCGCCGATGTTGGTGTTGGCGCCGACCGACACGTCACCAAGGTACCCGAAATGCCCCGCCTTGACGCCCTCCGCCAGGTGAGCGTTCTTGAACTCGCCGAAGTTGCCCACGTGGGCGCCGGGTCCGATGATCGTCCCGGCCCGCAGGTGACTGTACGGTCCGACATCGGCGCCGTCGTGGACCGTGGCGCCCGTGACGGTGGACGATCGGACCGTGACGCCATCCCCGATCGTCGCCCCGCTGATCTCGGCGCCCGGTCCGATGACGCAGTCCCGGCCGATGGTCGTGCCGGCGAGGATACGGGTGAAAGGCAGGATCGTCGTGTCGGGTCCGACCGTGACATCGTCATCCACGACGGTCGTGGACGGGTCCTGCATCGTCACCCCGCCGACCATCAGGCGCCGCCGGACGCGATCCCGGTACAGTCGCTCGGCCTCGGCGAGTTCGACGCGGTCGTTGACGCCGTACGCCACCTCCGGCGCGACCTCGACGGTCCCCACCGGCCAGGCCCCGGTCCCAGCCCCAACGACCGCCATCTCGACGAGTCCCGTGAGATACAGCTCGCCGGTCGCCGCGCTCGGCGTCAATCCGCCCAGCGCCGCTCGCGCCCACGCGACATCGAGCGCCATCATGCCGCTCCAGATCTCGGTGGGGCCGACGCGCAGGGACGCATCGTCGTCCCTGCGCTCGACGATGCCATGCACGAGGCCCTGCGCGTTCCGGGCGATCCGCCCGTAGCCGGCCGCATCGGGGACGACGCACGTCAGGAGCGTCACCAGCTGGCCGGGCAGGCTGGCCGCCCGGGCCAGGCCGGAGACAGTCTCCGTGTCCAGCAGCGGCTGGTCCCCGTAGAGGACGAGCATGCGACCGGAGGCCGGGAGGAGTCCGGGCCGGTCGAACACGCGGCGGACCGCGTCGGCGGTCCCGAGGGCCTGGTCCTGGACGACCAGGGTCACGTCGTGGCCGGGCAGGCGTGAGTCGAGATCCGCCAGCCGCTCACTGACGACCACGACCATGCGATCCGGCCCGGCGGCCATCCCGGCGCGGAGCACGTGCTCGATCATCGGGCGACCAGCGACGGGATGCAGGGGTTTCGCGAGACGGGATCGCATCCGCGTCCCGCCGCCGGCGGCCAGCACGACGAGGGTCAGGTCGTCCATGCCCATCGGGACGCTGGCGGCCGGGAGCGGGAGTTCAGGGGGTGTCATCGGCACGGTGACAGAGGGATCCCTCGCGAGGACGACCGGGCCGGGACGGGGGGAGACGGACATGCGGGCTGGCGCGCCAGGACTCGAACCTGAAACAAAGGTTCCAAAGACCTCTGTGATACCATTTCACCACGCGCCAATCGTGACACCACACGGCATCCTACGGGAGATTCGGGCGGGCTGTCAAGCGTCCGCCCGCCACCGGCTTGACCGGATTATGGCACGTCCCGTTGACGCGATTGTTGCCTCGACTATACTTCAACGAGTGGAAGACGCCCCTCCGTCCCCGGCACAGCGTGTCGTTGGGAAGTTCGCGCGTCCCGTTCGGCCCGCACACCACGCCAGTCCCGCCCTCTGCCGCTGACGCCGCATCCTCGCCGTGAGCCCCCTCGCGCCGACATGCCCACACCATAGGTCCCCATGAGCGAAAAGCGTGATTACTACGCGGTCCTGGAGGTCGCCCGCACGGCGACCGCTGATGAGATCAAGAAGTCATACCGGCGGCTGGCTCGCGTCTACCACCCGGACGTCAATCGGGAGGACGGGGCCGACGAGCACTTCAAGGAGATCAACGAGGCCTACGAGGTCCTCTCCGACAGCGACCGCCGCGCCCGCTACGACCAGTTCGGCCACGCCGCGAACGGGATGGGCGGGGACCCGTTCGGTGGGGGCTCACCGTTCGGGGACGGCTCCCCGTTCGGCGACATCTTCGACACCTTCTTCGGCGCGTCCAACGGTGGCCGGCGGCGGCCGACGGTCCAGCGCGGCCAGGATCTCGAGGTCACGGTCCGGCTCTCCTTCGAGGAGGCGGTCTTCGGCGCCGAGAAGATGGTCGAACTGACTCGCCTCGAGACCTGCGAGGTCTGCTCCGGCAAGCGGCAGAAGGACGGCCAGGAGCCGCCCCGCTGCCAGACGTGCGGCGGCAGCGGCGAGGTCCGGCAGGTCCAGCAGACGATCCTCGGCCAGTTCATGACCTCGGCGCCCTGCCGGACGTGCCACGGTGAGGGGGTCCAGATCACCGACCCCTGCACCAACTGCAAGGGCCGCGGCCGCGTGACCCGGCTCCGCAACATCACGGTCAACATCCCGGCCGGCATCGACGAGAGCGCGACGCTCCGGATGTCCGGGCAGGGCGAGGCCGGTCCACAGGGTGGCGTGCCGGGCAACCTGTACGTCAAGGTCCAGATCCAGTCGCACGAGCTCTTCACCCGGCAGAACAAGACGATCCATCTCCAGATCGGGATCAACGTCGCCCAGGCGGCGCTGGGCGACGAGATCGACATCGACACGATCGACGGCGTCGTCTCGCTGAAGATCCCGGCCGGCACCCAATCCGGTCAGCAGTTCCGCCTCCGCGGCCGCGGCGTGCCGGACATGCGCGGCGGCGACCGCGGCGACCAGATCGTGACCGTCCAGGTCGTCGTCCCGCGCGAGCTCTCGCCCGAGCAGGAGGACCTGTTCAACCAGCTGGCCGAGTCGCTCGGCAGCGAGGTGACGCAGCAGCCGCACCGGCGCGGGTTCCTGGAAAAGATGAAGGACGCCATCGGCGTCTAGTCAGACAGGGGTGGAATCGCGATGGACGCGGCGTACCGGATCGGTGAGCTCGTCGCAGCGCGGGAAATTGCGCCGCCGCGACCGACGACGATCGAGGGGCGGAGCGTCCGCCTGGTCTCGCTCGATCCGGCTGCCCATGCTGCCGCGCTGTTCGACGAGCTGCAGGGCCCCGGCGCCGACCCGCTCATGTGGGACTACCTCGGCTACGGCCCCTTCGCCGACGTTGATACGTTCACCCAGACCCTCAACGGATTCGCCGCCAGCGCCGATCCTCTCTGGTTCGCCTTCGTCGACGCGGGCACGGACCAATCCGTCGGGATGGGCGGCTACCTCCGGATCGACCGGGCCAACCGGGTGATCGAGATCGGTCACCTCTGCTTCGGCCGCTCGATGCAGCGCGCGACCGCGGCGACCGAGACGATCTACCTGCTGATCCGCCACGCCTTCGACCTCGGCTATCGCCGCGTCGAGTGGAAGTGCAACGACCTCAACGAGCGCTCGAAGCGGGCCGCCCTCCGCTTCGGCTTCACCTATGAGGGCACGTTCCGCCAGCACATGATCGTCAGGGGCCGCAACCGCGACACCGCCTGGTTCGCGATCGTCGACGGCGACTGGCCTGCGATCCAGGAGCGGTTCGAGGCCTGGCTGGCTCCGGGCAACTTCGACGCCGCCGGGCAGCAGCGGACGCGACTCCACGCCCCAGACACATAGCCGGCCGGATCTCAACAATGAGAGCGTCGGTTGGATCACGAAAGCGAGATGTCAACGCGCGCAGCCGTACCCATACGGCTGCGTCGCTATCTTCAGGGCCAGCTGGATCGGCCGACCCTCCCTAACCCTCGCCGAGCGCCGCGTCCAGCGCCGCGCTCAGGGTCGACGTCCGGATGATCCGGATGCCGTCGGTCGTGCGGGTGCCGCTCTCGGCGCCCGAGGCGATCACCGTCGTGAAGCCGAGTCGCCGGGCCTCGTTGATGCGCCGGTCGAGCTGGCTGACGGAGCGGAGCTCACCGGACAGGCCGATCTCCCCGACGACGGCCGTCCCCGGCGCGATGGCGACGTCGCGGTAGCTGGAGGCCACCGCCAGCGCCACGGCGAGGTCGGCCGCCGGTTCGACGACGCGCAGGCCCCCGACGACGTTGGCGTAGATGTCCTGCCCACCGAGCGAGATCCCGACCCGCTTCTGCAGCACGGCGACCAGGAGCTGGAGGCGATTCGTGTCGAGCCCGTTCGCGCTGCGCCGGGGCAACCCGAAGGCGGTCGCCGTCGTCAGCGCCTGCATC
>CADCWK010000046.1 GCA_902806375.1 uncultured Thermomicrobiales bacterium | reverse complement strand
CCGAACGTTCTACCTGACCATGGCGCGAGCACGTCTCAAGGCCGCGCCGGGGATCGGAGCGGCACACAGGGAATCCTGTAGAAGATGGCCGGTGATGACGACGGGATCAGGGCCGGGGCTTGATCTCGGTGGTGTCCCGGATCGCGGCGGCGAGCGACGTGGAGAGTGGGTCTCCAGAGGCGAGCAGGGCGGCAGTCAGGCCCCCCTCGAGGTCGAGTTCGGCGATGGTCATGGCCGCCAGGGCGGACTCCGGGACGGCGGACCGCCAGGCGGCTGCCACGGCGTCAGGGTCAGCGTCCTCGTCTGGCTCATCCTCGACCGCGACGAAGGCCGTCGCCGGTCCGGGCCAGCCGCTGAGATAGAGGGTCCAGACGTCACCGGCGACGGCGATGTCCGTTCCGTCATCTCCCTCGGCCGGGAGGATCTCGACATCGTCAGAGGCGGTCAGCCCGGCGAAGGCCGCCCGCAGCACCGAGAGCACCGCTGCGTGCCCGGTCATCTCATCGTCGTCCCCGGTGTCGTCGTCCGGGACGCGACCGGTCAGCTCCTCCGGCGTCAGGGGGACGCCGGTCCCATCGGCGACGGGCCGGTCGGAGGCGTCGTCGGTCATCGGGAGGCCCCGGCCCGGTCGGCCAGCCGGTTGCCGGGGACCGACCCGACGACACGCGTCTCGATCTGGTAGACGCTGGTCTCGGCGGTGATGAACAGGGTGGAGAAGCCGTCGCCGCCGAAGGTGATATTGGAGGGCTGCTCCGGCATCACGATCAGACCGAGTACGGTGCTTGCGGCGTCGATCACCCAGATCCCGCCCGGACCCGTGGTCCAGAGCCGGCCGTCGGTATCGATCGTCATCCCGTCAGGTCCGCCCGTATGCCCCGTCCGGCGCATGTCGGAGAAGATGCTGCCGCCAGTGACCGAACCGTCCTCCCGGACGTCGAACCGGCGGATCACGAGCTGCTGGGAGTCCCCGACGTAGAGGTGGCGCTCGTCCGGGGAGAAGACCAGGCCGTTGGGCTGCTGGAACCGCTCGTCGATCAGCACGATCGTGCCGTCTGGGTCGATGCGGTAGACGCCGTTGTGGTACTGCTCCTTGCCCTCGCCGCCGGGCCCCAGGCCGTAGATCGGATCGGTGAAGTAGATCCGGTCGTGGGCGTCGACGATGACGTCGTTGGGGCTGTTCAGGCGGCGGCTGCCGTAATGCTCGGCGATGACCTCCACGGCGGTCGGGTCGTCGACCGGGAAGCGGACGACGCGGCGACTGGTCTGCTCACAGCAGATCACCCGCCCCTGGTTGTCGAGGGTCATGCCGTTCCCGGCCCCGGTCTGCTCCCGGTAGACCGGCGCAGGCACGCCCGAGGGGGGGCCTGGCGGCCAGTGGTGGGCGGTGCTGGTCGGGATGTCGCTGAAGATCAGCCACCCGTGGGCGGCCACCCAGACCGGTCCCTCGGTGAAGGTGTACCCGCCCGAGACCTGAACCAGCGGGTCGCCGGTCAGCAGGTCCGATAGCCCGCGATCGTTCTCGATCTCCATGAGACCTGGTTCCTCTCTCACGACATCCGGGCATGAGCCCATCGACACTGCTGGCCAGGGAGACCCGCCGGACACGCAGGTCATCGGGCGATCTCGGGTAGTGCTGGGCCGGGACTCGCTCCGCGCCGGGCGGCAGCGGGGACGGGTCGGTCCGTTCGACGGTACATTGTAGCCCCGTCCCGTTGCCAACGGGCGAGGGAACACCCCTCGCGATCGTCAAGGTGCCGCTCCCGTCACGGCACGGTCACCGGCGCGCCACGATCCCGCGACACGCGCCAGCCATCATGTCGTCATCGTCGTCCCGATCGCCCGTTGCGGAGTGCCGTCGATGTCCTTCCTCGCCCGCCTGTTCGCCGGATGCCTGGTCCTGGGGACGCTCCTCGTCTTCCTGGCCGGAGTCGCTGGCTTCAGCCTGTACCGCTTCAGCGAGTCGGGCTCCGTCCGCGACACCTGGTCGCTGCCGCTCGACGGGGCGTCCGCGCTGGTGGCGTCGGTCGACATCGACAGCGGCGACGTGAGCATCGCGGACTCGCTGCCGGCGGCGGCGCCCGTCGGGGCGGAGACCGCCGTCGAGGCGGAGTACCTGACCAGCGAGGACGCGCCGACCGCGCTCGCGGGGTACACCACCAACGGGACCGGCTACGCCACGCTGGGTTCGGCCCCGGCCGAGCCACCGATCGCGGTCCTGCGCTGGCTCCGGTCACCGGTCCAGGCGACCTGGGACATCGGGGTCAATCCGTCGGTCCCGGTCGAGCTGACGGTGGACGTCGCCATCGGCGACGTGCGGCTCGACCTGACGGGGCTGACGGCGTCCCGGTTCGAGGTCACGATCGGAGCCGGCGAGGCCAGTGTCCTGCTCGGGACAGCGGGGCGTCCGGGGGGCGTCAGCCGGATCCAGGTCGGTGTCGGGGACGTCGAGCTGATCGCCCCGGCGGACGGACCGGCTCGCATCCGGGTCACGGCCGGGCTGGGCAACGTCTTCCCGGACGGCTTCGCCTTCGACGGACGGCAGTACACCAATGCGGCCTTCGACGCCCTGACGCCCATGGAGCAGGCCCGGGTGCCCGAGATCGTGGTGGAGGCCGGGACCGGCGACGTCATCCTGGCCACACTGCAACCCGTCGTCACGACCGTCGAACAGGCCGGACCCGCCGGGTGACGTTGACAGGTCAGCGCGCGATCGGCGACCGTACCGGCCGAACGGAGGCGCTCCCGTCCCGGAGGTCGCCGGCGATCCGCGGGAGCCGCCCGGCCAGCCCTGCCTCACTGACTGGAGTCAGCCCATGACGGCTCTGACCACCAACCCGATCTCCTGCCACCTCATCACCTGGCGGGATGACCTCGCGACCGGGATGCGGGAGGCGAGCGGTCTCGGTTTCCACGCCTGCGAGACGTTCACCCACACCGCGCTGGCCCACGCCGACGACCCCGGCGCCTTCCGCGACCTGCTCGCCAGCCAGGGGCTGCGGCTGAGCGCCCTCTACGCCGGGGCCCGCTTCTCCGACGCGGCGACGGCCGACGAGACCGTCGCCGGGATCGAGCGGATCGCCCGCTTCCTCGCCGCGCTGGGTGTGGACCGGATCGTCCTCGGACCCGGCGGTCCGCGCTCCGGGCCGACCCCGGCGGAGGACCTCCAGCGGGCCTGCCAGACGATCGAGGAGGCGGCCCGACGGACGGCCGCGCTCGGCGTGCGGGCCTGCGTCCACCCGCACCTCGGCACGGAGATCCAGGACCAGGCCGAGATCGACGCCGTGATGGCAGGCACCGACCCGGAGCTGGTCGGCTTCTGCCCCGACACGGCCCACCTGACCGGGGCCGGGATGGACCCGGTCGATCTGATCCGGACCTATGGCCGGCGGATCGGCTACGTCCACCTCAAGGACATCGCGGCCGACGCGCCGGTCGGTGCCGACCTGAACTCCAGCGGAACCGACGCGATGTCGTTCTTCTGCGAGCTCGGCCGGGGCAACGTCGACTTCCCAGCCGTGCTGGCCGCGCTGGCCGAGGTCGACTACACCGGCTGGCTGACGGTCGAGATCGACACGACCGCGACCACGCCACTGGAGAGCCTGACGGTCTGCCGGGACTACCTCGTGGATCGGCTCGGTCTGACGCTCTGATGCCTGGCGTGGCCGTCGAGGTCCGCCGTCGCCCGCCAGGCGGCTCTGGCCCTGCCGCGGGATAGGACCCGCCCGGCTGATCGACGGCGCGGGGCGTCACGACGGCAGCGGTTTCCCGGCGCCGTCGGCGACGTGGTGCCCCACCGGGGGTCGGCACGTGGGGACGGTACGCGGGGACGGCGTGGCATCCCGTGACGGCTCCCCGTCCGCGACCCGATGCGGCCGTTCCGGCCATCTCCGCGGAGATGGCGCCGCCAGGCGGTCCCGCATTTGGCTATGCTGTGCGATATGCAGGACCAATGGGTGGACACGGCCGTGACCCGGACGGGTTTCGGATCGACGGGGGAACGCGGGGTGAGCGGCAACCGACAGATCAGATCGGGGATCACGACCGCCATCGCCGTCGTCGTGGTCTGCGCCATCCTGCTGCTGATGCTCAGCGTGATCGGGGCCGAGCAGAGGGAGGTCGACCGGCCACCGGCGACCGGTGCCCCGATCACCATCCCCACCAACGATCGCGGTCGCTGAGCCCGGGATCGCCCGCAGGCACGGCCGCCGGCCGGGTTCGGCAGGAACGACGGTGCCTGCTGCTATACTCGCCTGACGATCACCAACATGCCGCCCCAGGTGCGCTTCGACGGCCTCCCGTGTCATGCCTGCCAAACGGTCAGCCGGCCATACCACCCTGCCGTCGTCGTCCAGCCACCCCCTCACCCAGTCCCACGCGGAGGTGTCCACCAGGTGTTCCGCCCTCTCTCGGCCTTCTTTGGCCTGTTCAGCCGTGACCTCGGCATCGATCTCGGCACGGCCAACACGCTGGTCTACGTCCGCGGCAAGGGCATCGTGATCTCCGAGCCTTCGGTCGTCGCCATCGATACCAAGACCCGCCGGGCCATCACCGTCGGCTTCGAGGCCAAGGAGATGATCGGGAAGACGCCGGCCTCCGTGATCGCCGTCCGGCCGCTCAAGGACGGCGTCATCGCCGACTTCGACACCGTCGAGATGATGCTCCATTACTTCATCAAGAAGGTGCACATGCAGCGGCTGATGGCGCCGCACCCGCGCGTCGTCATCGGCATCCCGTCCGGCGTGACCGAGGTCGAGAAGCGGGCCGCCAAGGACGCCGCCCTCTCGGCCGGCGCCCGCGAGGCCTACACGATCGAGGAGCCGATGGCGGCGGCGATCGGCGCCGGTCTGCCGATCAACGAGCCGATCGGGTCGATGATCGTCGACATCGGCGGCGGCACGACCGAGGTCGCCGTGATCTCGCTGGGCGGCATCGTCGTCAACCACTCGCTCCGCGTCGCCGGGGACGAGATCGACGACGCGATCGTCCAGTACGCCCGGCGCGACCACAACCTGGTCATCGGTGAGCGGACGGCGGAGAACGCCAAGATGGCGGCCGGGTCGGCCTACCCGCTGGAGGAAGAGGTCCGCGTGACGCTGCGCGGTCGCGACCTGCTGACCGGGCTGCCGAAGTCGGTCGAGATCTCGTCGGTTGAGCTGCGCGAGGCGATCAGCCAGCCGGTCAACACGATCATCGAGGTCGTCAAGACGGCGATCGAGGAGACGCCGCCGGAACTCGTCGCCGACATCATGGAGCACGGCGTGACGCTGGCCGGCGGCGGCGCGCTGCTGCTCGGGCTGGACCGCCGCCTGCAGGCCGAGCTGCGGATGCCGGTCTACCGCGCCGAGGACCCGCTCACCTGCGTGGCCCGCGGGACGGGCCGCGTCGCCGAGTCGCTCCAGCTCTATGAGCGGGCGCTGGCCGGTGGCCAGGAGATCCGCCGGGCCTCCTGACCCGGTTGATCGGTCGGTACGGCAATCCGCAGGTAACGCGAGACAGGGCCGCTCCAGCATGGGGTGGTCCTGTCTTCTTGAGTCATGGACATGGGAACGTGATGGGCGTCGAACGCGCCGTGCGTCACATCGTGTCACAATTGGTGTGACATCGGTGAAATCCGGTCGCTGACGTTTCTCGAAGGAGGGGAACGATGAGTACCGCCACCATCAGGGTCCAGACCAAGACGCGCGATCGGCTCCAGCAGCTGTCCATAGCCAGGAAGCAGTCGATCAGCACGATCGTCGCCGAAGCCGTCAGCCAGTATGACGACGCCATCTTCTGGGCGGACTACAGGGAGCAACTCGACGCGTTGCGGGCGGATCCGGTCGCGTGGGCGGAGATGCAGGAGGAAGTCACGGTGTTCGATGGAACGCTGCTCGACGGCCTCCACGATGAGCCGGCGACATGACGGCGAACGACCCATACCCCCGCCAGGGGGAGATCTGGGAGACCGATTTCGAGCCGACGCTGGGACATGAGCAGAGTGGGAGACGGCCAGCGCTGGTCCTGTCGGTCAATGGCATCAACGCGACTCGCTGGGTATCGATCGTGCTGCCGATGTCGAGCCAGATCAGGAACCTGCCAGTACGCATCTTCGTCGAGGCGTCGGAAACGGGCATGGACAAACCGTCCGACATCCTCTGTGATCAGATCCGCGCCGTGGACCACCGGCGCTTCCTGTACCGGCGTGGTAGTGTCGATCGCTCGACCCTGGTCAGGTGCGCCGATCTCATCCAGCGTATGACCAAGGTGTAGTCGTCTGTCTACCGCGCCGAGGACCCGCTGACCTGCGTGGCCCGCCGGAGTCGCCGAGTCGCCGAGTCGCCGAGTCGCCGAGTCGCCGAGTCGCTCCAACTCCAGGAGCGGGCGCTGGCTGGTGGCCAAAAGATCCGCCGTGCTTCCCGATAAGTCCCCATCGATCCATCTGCACGGACGTTGGCACCCTCATCTGGATGCCGCCGTCCGGCGTTCCCGCAGGATCTCGCGACGAACCCTTGGGCATCGACGGCATGACGCGAGGCTGGGTACGGATCGATCCGTCGGGTCTCGACCAGTTGCCGACCACGCCAATCCCTGTCATATCGGGTCATACCGGTGACACAGCCGTATCGTTCCAATAGGGTCCGCAGGCTCCCCATGACAATCCGACACGTCTTGCCCTGCAATAGAACATATGTTCTAATCGGACCAGTCCGATCTCCTGTCCTGTGTCCTGGGTCGTCTGCCCTCACGCACCGCAACACCGGCCACCGCCCGCCACGGCCCACCGATCACCTTCCGACCCGGTCCTCGCCGCGGGATCCCGCCCCGCGACGGTGAGCCAGGTCCGATCCGGAACGGACGATACCCCGTCCCGACCGTGGCAGGCAGACAGGCCATGTGGCCCCCACGACCGGTCGACAACGAGCCCATCCAGCAGGACGCCAGTCGCCGGGACACCGGCCGGCCCGGCCCGTCGCGCCCGGAAACCGACGCGCCCCAGTACGCCGAGTTGCACCTCCACACGTCGTTCTCGTTCCTCGACGGCGCCTCCCACCCGGAGGAGATCGCCGGGCGGGCCGCCGAACTGGGCTACACCCACCTCGCCATCACCGACCACAACGGGCTCCACGGCGCGCTGGAGTTCGCCCGCGCCGCCCATGACAAGGGCATCCAGCCGATCACCGGCGCCGAGCTGACGCTGACCGACGGCAGCCATCTCACCCTGCTGGTCGAGAGCCGGCAGGGCTATTCGAACCTCTGCCAGCTGATCACCGCCGCCCACTACCAGAGCAGCACCCCACCCCGGATCACCAACCCGGCGACGGCGATCGACGAGCCGCGCCCGGCCAACCTGACCCAGGCCGAGCGCGAGCCCGCCCTCGACCCCGTCCTCCTGCGCGACCACGCCGAGGGACTGATCCTTCTCACGGGCTGCCGCGAGGGGATGCTCAGCCGCCTGGTCGACGCCGGCCGCTTCACCGAGGCGCGGGCGCTGCTCCGGCAGTATGTCGGCTGGTTCGGCCCGGACAGCGTGGTCGTCGAGCTCCAGCACACCCTGACCTTCGGTGACACCCGGCGGGTCCGTGAGCTGGTCCGGCTGGCGACCGACGCCGGGCTGCCGTACGTCGCGACGGGCAACGTCCACTACCACCGGCAGGAGCGCCACCGGCTGCAGGACGTCATGGTCGCGATCCGCAGCCGGGCCTCACTGGACGCGACCCACCGCCAGCGCCGGGCCAACAGCCGCTCCTACCTCCATTCCGCCGACGAGATGGCCCACCGGTTCGCGGCCTTCCCCGAGGCGGTCGCGATGTCGATGGTACTGGCCCGGCGCTGCGCCGCCTTCGACCTGACCCGCAACCTCGACTACCACTTCCCCGACTACCCGACTCCGCAGCGACAGTCGCCCGACGACTACCTCGCCGAGGTCTGCCGCCGGGAGTTCGAGGAGCGGTACCCGGACGATTACCCGATGCGGGAGGACGCCGAGGCCCGGCTCAGCCAGGAGCTGACCCTGATCCGGCACCACAACCTGGGCGGCTTCTTCCTGCTCCACCGCGACCTGCTGGAGCTGGCCAAGCAGGTCGCCGCCGAGGTCCGGGAGGCCAGCGGCAACCCGGCGGCGGGCATCCTGCCGCCGGGCCGGGGCCGGGGCTCGTCGGTCAGCTCGGTCGTCTGCTACCTGATCGGCCTGTCGCCGGTCGACCCGGTCCAGCACAAGCTGACGCTTGGCCGTTTCCTGAACGAGGAGTTGCGCTCCGTCCCCGACATCGACCTCGACTTCCCCCGCGAGATCCGCGAGAAGCTGATCGCCCGGATCTACGAGGTCTACCCGGACCGGGCCGGGCTGATCGCCGCCTTCTCGACCTACCGGCTGCGCTCGGCCGTCCGCGACGTCGGCAAGGCCCTCGGGCTGCCCGTCGCCGACCTGGACCGGATCAGTCGGCTGAGCGAGCCGACCAGCGCCCGGCACCTGGCCGAGCAGCTGGGCCATATCCCCGAGTACGCCGCCCGGACGCAGTCACCGCCGTGGAGCTTCCTCGTCGAGCTGACCGGGCAGCTGGCCGGGATGCCGCGCCACGTCGGCCAGCACTCCGGCGGGATGGTGATCGCCTCGCAGCCGCTGGTCGAACTGGCCCCGATGCAGCCATCGGCCATGCCCGACCGCCACCTGATCCAGTGGGACAAGGACTCCTGCGACGACGCCGGCTTCGTCAAGATCGACTTCCTCGCCCTCGGCATGATGTCGCTGGTCGAGGAGTGCCTGGAGACGATCCACGAGACGCGCCCCGACGAGCCGATGGTCGACCTCAGCCGGATCCCGTTCGACGACCCGGGCGTCTTCGCGATGATCCAGCGCGGCGATACGATCGGGACGTTCCAGATCGAGAGCCGGGCCCAGATCCAGACCCTGCTCAAGGTCCGACCGGAGACGCTGGGCGACCTCGTCGTCCAGGTCGCGATCATCCGGCCCGGCCCGATCATCGGCGGCGCCGTCTCGCCGTACATGCAGCGCCGGACCAACCCCGACTACGAGCCGGTCTACGACCACCCGACCCTGAAGGAGGTGCTGGGCGACACCCTCGGCGTGATCCTCTACCAGGACCAGGTCATCGAGGTCGCGATGGCCGTCGCCGGCTTCACCGCCGGGCAGGCCGACGGGCTGCGCCGCTCGATCACCCGCAAGCGCAGCAAGGAGGCGATGGCCGGCTACTGGGAGCAGTTCCGCGACGGGGCCGCGAATAACATCGTGGAGCCGGTCGACGAGCCGCGGGCGCGGGAGATGTTCCGCAAGCTGCTTGGCTTCGCGGAGTACGGCTTCCCCCGCGCCCACGCCGTCTCCTTCGCCGTGCTGGCCTACCAGTCGTGCTGGCTGAAGTTCCACTACCCGGCGGCGTTCACCTGCGCCCTGTTCAACAACCAGCCGATGGGCTTCTACCCGCCCCACGTCATCGTCAACGACGCCAAGCGGAGCAAGGTCCGCGTCCGGCCGCCGGACGTCAACGTCAGCGAGGTCCGCTGCACCGTCGAGCAGAAGACGATCGTCCGGATCGGGCTGAACTACGTCGCCCAGCTCAGCGAGGACGCCGCCCGGCGCCTCGTCGACGAGCGGACCCGCAACGGCCACTTCCGCTCGCTGGCCGACCTGGTCCGCCGGGTCCCGCTCAAGCGGGCCGCGGCCGAGTCGCTGGCCGCCGTCGGCGCCTTCGACGGCTTCGGGATCAGCCGGCGCGAGGCGATGTGGCAGATCGGGCTGTTCATCGCCCCGGTCGCCCACACCGACCGCTCCGCCCCGGCCGAGGCGACGACCGACGCCTTCGGCCGGACCCGGCGGCGTCCGGCGAAGCGGTCCGTCACCCAGCGGGCGCTGGAACTGCCGGTCACGCAGGACATGGTGCCCCTGCCCGCGATGCCGGCCTGGGACCGGATGGCCGCCGACTACGCCGGGACCGGGCTCTCGGCCCTCTGGCACCCGATGGGCCTGCTCCGCAGCCAGCTGCCTGCGGGCATCGCCCGGACGGTCGACCTCGAGGGTCTACCCCACGGCACGCCGCTGACCGTGGCCGGGATGGTCGTCTGCCGCCAGCGGCCGGGCACGGCCAAGGGGATCACGTTCCTGCTGATGGAGGACGAGGTCGGGCTGGTCAACATCATCGTCTACCCCGACCTCTACGACGCCGAGCGGCTGCTGGTCCGGGGCGAGCCGTTCCTGATGATCTCCGGCACGCTCCAGAAGCAGCACGGCACTATCAACCTGCTCGCGACCAC
>CADCWK010000045.1 GCA_902806375.1 uncultured Thermomicrobiales bacterium | reverse complement strand
CGGGCGGTCGCAAGCTGTCCCCGCCGGATAGCCGTCAGCCCGGCCGCGTGGCACGCGTAGGCGATCTGGTCCTGGTCGCCGAGCTCGTCGAGCATCGCGATCGCCTCGGTCTCCTGGGCGGCGGCGCCGTCGTAGTCGCCAAGGTGATAGGCGACCCGGCCGAGGTTCAGCATGCTGAGCGCGATCCCACGCCGCTCCTGCCGGGCGGTCCGGATCGCCAGGCTCTCCTCGTGGAGGGTCCGCGCCCGCTCGTAGTCGCCGCGGGTCTGCAGCAGGATGCCAAGGATATTGAGCAGACCGGCGACCTGGCCGGGGTCGTCGCCGGAACGCCGGATGGCGAGGGCGTCGGTGTAGAGGCGCTCGGCCCGGGCGTACTCACCGAGGTCGCTGACGACGTGACCCAGACTGGTCTGCAGGGTCGCCTGGACGGCCGGTGGCACGGTCGCGAGGTGCGGCAGGGCCCGCTCCATCGCCCGGCGAGCTTCGGCCAGCTGTCCCCGGATATCCCAGTAGCGCCAGAGCGACCCGACGAGACGAACGCCCTCGGCCGCCGGACCCTCGCTGAAGGCGGTCTCCTCGGCCGCCCGGATATTGCCGGCGTTGGCGTCCAGCCAGTCCAGCCAGCCGGCCTGCTCACTCCCCAGCATCGCCGCTTCAGACGCGACCGCCCGCCCGGCGAACCAGGCCGCGTGCCGGCGCTGGTACTCCGGGCGCTCGCCGGTCGCCTCCAACTGCTCGAGGGCGAACCGCCGGATGATGCCGAGCATCCGGAAGCGGTGCTCGCCATCGGGCCGGGGCCGGGTCGTCAGCAGACTGGCATCCTCCAGCCCACCGATCAGATCCGCGATCCGGTCGGATGTGATCGCCGCTGGCGTGGGGTCGTCATCCGGGTCCGCGCAGATCTGCTCGGCCGCGACGAGGTCGAACCCGTCGGTGAAGACGGCCAGCCGCCGGAACAGGCGCTGCTCGGGTGGAGCGAGCAGGTCGTACCCCCAGGCGATGGCGCTCCGGATGGTCTGCTGCCGGGCCGGGAGATCCCGGGGTCCGCCACCGAGCGCCGGGAGACCGGCCGCGAGACGGTCACGGAGCTGGACGAGACTCAGGATCCGGAGCCGGGCGCCGGCCAGTTCGATCGCCAGCGGCACACCGTCGATCTGCCGGCAGATCTCGGCCACGACAGAGATATTGGCAGCGGTGAGGGCAAACTCCGGCCAGACCCGCTGGGCGTGGACCGTGAACAGTTCGAGGGCGGCGGCCGGTCGGTCAGCGTGGGTCCTGGCCCCGCGCGCGGGCAGGCCCAGCGGGGCGACCCGGAACTCCCGCTCGACGCTCAGCGACAGGCGCCGCTGAGAGGTGACCATGACCTGGAGATCCGCGCGGCCGCCAAGGATCTGTCCAATGACGTGCGGCAGATCGCGGAGGTGCTCCGCATTGTCGAGGACGATGAGCGTCGGGCTCGCGGCGAGTTCAACGACGATCTCCTCGGGCACCTCCCCAGCCGCGCGGTCCGAGGGGATCAGCCGGATATCGAGCGCACCGGCGATCGCCCCGATCACCTCCTCGGTCCGCTGGAGATCCAGGAGGGGCACGAGAACGACCCGGTGCGATTCCGACGCCGCGATCATGCGGGCGACATGGACGGCGAGTCGCGTCTTGCCCACGCCGCCCGGGCCGGTCACCGTGACGAGGCTCGTCCCGTCGGCGATGACGCCGGCGAGCCGCCCGATCTCTCCCGCACGTCCGATGAAGGTGTCCCCGGGCCACAGCGGGAACTGCTCATCACCAATGGGTCGGACAGGCATCGGGCTGGTGCCCGCCTGCGGTTCCTGGCCTGTCGCCGCCACGTCGCTCCACCCGGCCGTACGCGTCACCCAGGCACCCGCACGCCGCCGCGGCGATGGGTCCGGTCGCTCCCACGTCCATCGTAGCAACTGGCGGTCGGGAACGGCGCGATGCTGACGTGGATCAGCGTTACCAGCCGAGCAGGACGGCCGTCGACGCCGGGATACGGGCGCCACCCTCCGCGACGGCCGCGGTCCGCACCCCGCCGTACCGCTCGTTGCCCGTGTCCAAAAGGACCTTCACGCCTCTGGGCGGATCCGGGACACCTTCGGCCAGCCCCTGCAACGGGAAGCGGACCTCGTCGCCCAGGTTCGCGAGGAGCAGCCGGTGCTGCTCACCGTTGGTCCGGTAGAGCATGACGACCTCGTCCCTCGCGACCGCGACGGAGCTCAGCCGGTCCCGCACCGCCAGGACGGCGTCATCGCGGATCAGGTGGAGCAGGTCCTGGTAGAGCTCATAGGTATCGGCGTTGGTCTCACGCTCGATAAGGTCGAGCGTCGAGTCACGGAAGGTCGACTCCGCCTGGGGATCGGGCACCTCCGTGTCCGTGCCGAAGGAGGCGAAGTGGGAGAACTCGCGGCGGCGCCCTTCGGTCACGAGGCGTCCCAGCTCGCCCTCGTGGTCGGTGAAGTACTGGAACGGGGCACTGGCCCGGAACTCCTGCCCCATCCAGATCAGCGGGGTCGCGGGCGCCAGCAGGAACAGCGCCGAGGCGACGTGGTAGCGCTCCCGGCTCATCTGCGTGTGGAGCCGGTCGCCGGTGGCGCGGTTGCCGACCTGGTCGTGGTTCTGCAGGCAGAAGACGAAGGCGCTGCCCGGCTCGTCGGTGACCTCGGTCCCGCGGGGAGCGCCGTGGAACTCCTGCCCCTGGAACGTGAAACCGCGCTCGATCACGCGGGCGACGCTGTCCGGCGTCCCGGCGTACTCCCCGTAGTAGCCGTCGCGCTCACCGGTCAGCAGGACGTGCATCTCGTGGTGGAAGTCGTCGGCCCAGAGCCCGTCCAGCCCCCAGCCACCCTCGAGCGGCGAGCGCATCACGTTGACGTCGTTGCGCTCGTCCTCGGCGAAGAAGACGACCGACCGCGGCGCCGCGGCGACCCGGACGGCCGCGGCCATCTCGGCGATGACATGGACCGGACTCTCGTCGAGGATCGCGTGGACGGCGTCCAGGCGGAGCCCGTCGATGTGGTACTCCGTGATCCAGTGGACGGCGTTGCCGATGATGAAGTCCCGGACCGGGCGGTTGTGCTCGCCGTCGTAGTTGACGGCGTCGCCCCATGGGGTGACGTGCCGGTCGGTGAAGTAGTCGGTCGCGAAGGCGCGCAGGTAGTTCCCATCGGGACCGAAGTGGTTGTAGACGACGTCGAGGATGACGCCGAGGCCGTGCTGGTGGGCGGCGTCGACCAGCGCCCGGAGCTCGTCCGGCGTGCCGTAGTTGTGGCTCGGCGCCCAGATGTCGACGCCGTCGTAGCCCCAGTTCCAGCGGCCGGGGCTCTCGGCGAGCGGCATGAGTTCGATGGCCGTCACGCCGAGGTCGCGCAGGGCGGGCAGCTGGGCGGTCAACGCCTCATATGTCCCCTCGGGCGTCATCGTCCCGACGTGGAGCTCATAGATCGACAGGGTGCTGGCCGACAGTCCGTCCCAGCCGCCGTCCTGCCAGGTGTAGCCGGCCGGATCGACGACCGCCGAGGGCCCGTGGACCCCTTCGGGCTGGAACCGGGACGCCGGGTCGGGCAGTGGGTCGCCGCCGTCGATGGCGTACCGGTAGCGGGCGCCGGCCCCGATCCCGGCGACCTCACCGGCCCAGTAGCCATCCGCAGCGCGCCGGAGCTCCTCGCGGGCCCCGTTCCCCTCGATGACGACGGCGACCGAGTCGGTGGCGTTCGGCGCCCAGACCCGGAAGGCTACCCCGGTCGGCGTAACGGCGGCGCCGACCGCGGCGAGCGGGCGGTCGAGCAAGGGCTCGAGGGTGATCTGGTCGGTCAAACTCTCAGTCCTGTCATTTCCATCGGCGATCATACCGACCGCCGCGCTTGCGGACGCGCCTGCCCCTGCCCGGTGACCGGACGGGGTGGATCGCCACGGGTCGGCAAGGGGAACAGAGGCCGGCGCACCGCCGCGGGTGTCGGTTGGTGGGCACAGGGCCCGACACGTGCCGGGCTCTCGAAGCAAGGATGTTGCCGTCAGTATCGGCCATGGAACTTGCCCCAGGCTTCGGAACGGACGGGCGAGGCTCCGGTATGATGCCGGTCTGATCGCCGGATCGCCGCGTGGCCGCGCCGATCCACCCGTATCGACCACGCTCAGGGGAGAGACGCCATGACCGCCGCCGACCACACCACGCCGGACACGACGATCCTGTGGCCCGCCCTCGGCGAGCGGCCGGAGGTAACCGGCTGGGTCCAGACCCGGACCGAGGCCAGGGTCGCCAGCGGCGGCGGGATGGCGGCGGCCAAGACGCCCCTCGCGACCGAGGCGGGCGCCGAGATGCTCCGGGCCGGCGGCAACGCCGTCGACGCGGCGGTCGCGATGGGGTTCGCGTCGGGGGTCGTGGAGCCCTGGGGCTCCGGCCTGGGCGGCGGCGGGTACATGGTCATCCAGGTCCCCGGTGAGGCGGCGGTCGTCGTCGAGTACCCGATGGTCGCCCCGGCCGGCGCCACCCCGGACATGTTCCCACTGGCGGGCGGGACCGACCCCAACCTGTTCGGCTGGCCCAACGTCGTGGAGAGCGCCAACCTGATCGGGCACCGTTCCGTCGCCGTGCCCGGGACGGTCGCCGGGCTGACGCTGGCGTTGGAACGCTACGGGACGAAGCCACTGGCGGAGGTGATGGCCCCGGCGATCCGCTACGCCAGCGACGGGATCCCGGTGGACGTGAGCTGGACCTACGTGACGGCCCGCTACCTCGCGGCGCTGTCCCGGTTCCCCGAGTCGGCCCGGGTCTTCCTGCCGAATGGAGCGATCCCGTACAACGAGCAGCAGCTGGTGCCGACGATCTTCCGGCAGCCCGACCTGGCCCGGACCCTCGAGGCTATCGCCGCCGGCGGCCGCGACGCCTTTTATGGGGGTGACGTCGCGGACAGCATCGTCAGCCATCTGGCCGGGAACGGCTCCGTCTTCGCCCAGGGGGACCTGACCGGCTACGAGGCCCGGGTCGTCCCGGCCGCCTCGGCGTCGTACCGCGGCTACGACGTCTACAGTCCCGGCGGCGCGACCGGTGGGACGACGCTGATCCAGTCGCTCAACATCCTGTCCGGCTTCGATCTCGCCGAGCACCGGCACAACTCCGTCGCCCACCTTCATGTGCTCGCCCACGCCTTCCGGGCGGCCTTCGCCGACCGGTTCGCCTACCTGGCGGACCCGACCTATATCGACGTCCCGCTCGATGCCCTGTTGTCGGCAGACTACGCCGCCGAGCGGGCGATGGCTTTCGCCTGGGACCGCGTCGCCCCGACCGCGTCGGGGGACCGTGACCGCCTCGGCGTCACCCACGGCCTGGCCGCGTCGATCCCGGGCTACGTGACGGGCGGCAGCACCACCCACTTCAGTGCGATCGACGGGGCCGGCATGGCCGTCTCGACGACGCAGACGCTGCTGTCACTGTTCGGCAGCGCCGTGACGGCGCCGGGGACGGGCGTGCTGCTCAACAACGGCATGATGTGGTTCGACCCGGAGCCCGGCCGGCCGAACTCGGTCGAGGGTGGCAAGCGGCCGCTGTCGAACATGGCACCGGTGGTGATCGCCCGTGACGGCCAGGCCATCGGCAGCCTCGGCGCCAGCGGCGGGCGGCTGATCATGAACTGCAACGCGCAGATCGCGATGAACATGGTCGACTTCGGTCTGAGCGGGATGCCGGCCGTCAACGCCCCCCGGATCGATACCTCCACGCGCAACCTGCTCGTCAGTGGGCGGCTGCCCCGGCAGACCCGTGACGACCTCGCGACGCTGGGGCACCCGGTGGTCGCGCTCAACGAGGGACCGGGCAGCAGCCAGTTCTCCTCGCCGGTCGGTATCCGCCGCCACGAGGACGGCACCCTGAGCGGTGGAGCCGATATCTTCTACACCGCGACCGCGATCGGCGTGCCCGGTTCGGCGATCACAGAGGGCCGCGACTGACCGGACGCACCCATTCGCCGGGTGTCCAGCTTGCTATCTGGCGAAAGAAATCGATTTCACCGCATAATTCGGCAGAATTCGCCGGGATGTCCCTAGACATGCCCCCGTCGTCCTGCTATCGTGCAATAGCGCTCACCGATGTTCGACGGATTCTCGCAGTGCCCATGCGAACCGCCGGTCCACGCCGGACCTGGACATCAGCGCGCGCCGCAACCGGTCCGGATGTGTGGAGCCCCCGGAGCTTCCGCGGACGGATCAACGAGACACGGGGTGCCGGTGGCAGGCACCCGGTCGTACACCTGTCGGTTCATGTCCCAGATCGAAGGAGATCGCTGAATGACCGCTCACCGCTTTACCACGTCCCGGCGCAACGTCCTCCTGGCCGCTGGCGGTCTCGCCATGGTCCCCGCGATGGCCCGCGCGCAGACGCCGGCCGCGACTCCGCCGGTCCCCACCGCCAACTCGGACATCTCCGGCGAGATCAACGTCGGCATGGTCGGCAACCCGCAGATGACCGCTCTCCAGGAGATGGTCAACGCCGGGTACTTCAACCAGGCCTACCCGAACATCACCGTCAACCTGACCGTCCTGCCCGAGAACGAGATCCGGACCTCGATCAACCAGGACGTCGCCGCGCAGGGCGGCGCCTACGACGCCGTCACGATCTCCAACTTCGAGGTCCCGATCTGGGCCGCCAACGACTGGCTGACCGAGCTGGGCGAGGCCGCCCGGGCCGACGAGTCGTACAACTTCGACGACATCCTGCCCGCCCACCTCCAGGGCCTCACCTATGAGGAAGGGGTCTACGCCCTCCCCTTCTACGGTGAGAGCGCGATGCTCTACTACCGGACGGACGTCCTCGAGGAGCTCGGCATCACCCTGCCCGAGGACCCGACCTGGACGCAGCTCGGCGAGATCGCCACCCAGATCAAGACCGAGCGGGCGGGCAGCGACGGCATGTCCGGCATCGCCCTCCGCGGCCTGATCGGCTGGGGGCAGCAACTCGCCCCGATGACGACCGTGATCAACGCCTTCGGCGGCTCGTGGTACGACGCCGACTGGAACGCCGCCCTCGACAGCGAGGCGTCCTCCGCCGCCATCAACTGGTACATCAACACGCTGCAGACGGCCGGCCCGACCGGTTCCGAGCAGAACGGCTTCACCGAGTGCGAGCAGCTGTTCGTCACCGGTCAGGTCGCGATGTGGTACGACGCCACCTCGGCGGCGGACTTCCTCGCCTCCCCGGATCAGAACCCCGACTACTACCAGAACGTCGGCTACGCCCTGCCGCCGTACGAGGCGTCGCCTGACAACCGGGGCAACTGGCTGTACAGCTGGGCTTTCGGCGTCCCGGCGTCGGCTCCAAACCCGGAAGCCGCCGCTGCCTTCTCCCGCTGGGCCACCTCGGTGCTCTACTACCAGACCGTCAGTGCCGTGGAGGGGTTTGGCCGCGCCCCGACCGGCGCCCGCGCCTCGACCTACGAGGACCCGAACTACCTCGAGTTCGCTGGCGACTTCGCCCCGACGGTCCTCGAGGCCATCCAGCTGGCCAATCCGAACGAGCCGACCCTCGTCGAGGTCCCCTACCAGGGCGGCCAGTTCGTCCGGATCCCGGAATTCACGACCCTCGGCGACGAGGTCAGCCGGATCTTCGCCGGGGCGATCGCCGGCAACACCCCGATCGACGAGGCGATCAGCCAGGCCAACGAGCTCGCGAACTCGACCGCGATCGACGGTGGCTACCAGTAGGAGACACGTTGTCACACGGTCCGGGAGCACCCGGACCGTGTGACCATGGACAACACGCAGCGTGATCGGATCACGGCCCCAGGCGCCTGCTGCGTGGGGCCGTGATCCCGTACAGAGCCGATCGCCCGGCGCGGTCCGACGGTCCCTTCGACTCCGGTCCGGACGCTCCTATCCCGGCAGGTTCCTGGCCGGTCGCCCATCGCCATGGAGGTGCCGCATGGCAACCATCTCGTCCTCGGTCCCCGCCACAAGGGCGCCCATCGCCCGCCGTTCGCTGGTCGAGCGCATCGGGGTCGGTCGGATGCTGCTGTATCCGGCCATGCTCTACGTCATCCTCGTGACGCAGATCCCCTTCGTCCTGACGATCTACTACAGCTTCCGGAACTACCTGCTCAACCGGCCCGACCGCGATGGCTGGGCCGGTCTCGCCAACTACCAGCGCCTCTGGGACCAGGTCCGGGACACCGACTCGGCGTTCTTCGCCGCCCTGATCAACACGGTGGTGCTGACGGCCGGTTCCGTCATCCTGGCTGTCATCGTCGGCCTGTTCTTCGCCGAGATCGTCAACCACAAGTTCCCCGGGCGGGCGATCGTGCGGACGCTGCTGATCACCCCGTTCCTGATCATGCCGGCCGCGGCGGCGCTCTCGTGGAAGAACCTGCTCTACAACCCCAACTTCGGCTTCCTCGACTGGTTTACCACCACGTTCATCCCGACGAGCCCCGGCCCGAACTGGCTGGGTGACTACCCCCTCATCTCGATCATGATCTATCTGGTCTGGCGCTGGGCGCCGTTCATGATGCTGATCTTCCTGGCCGGGATGGGGTCGATCTCCGAGGAGGTCCGCGAGGCCGCCCGGATGGACGGCGCGACCGCCTGGGAGGAGTTCCGCTCCATCACCCTCCCGCACCTGCGCCGCTTCTTCATGCTCGGCAGCCTGCTCGGGACGGTCTATATCTTCCAGGACTTCGACCCGATCTACCTGATGACCCAGGGTGGTCCCGGCAACGAGAGCACCAACCTGTCGTTCCTCGTCTACCGGACGGCCGTCTCCGGCAGCAACTACGGCCTGGCGTCGGCGATCGGTGTCGTGACCGTGATCCTGTCGATCATCGCCGTCACCTATCTCGTCCGGCTGCTGTCGAAGGTCTTCGAGGGGGAGCTGTCCGATGGCCGCTAACGCGACGACCGGCGGGACCACCGTCGATTCCCGGTTCGGGACCCTGGTGGTCCCGGAGAACCGGCGGTCACCACTCCAGCGACTCTTCCGGCGATCGGGCGTCCGGAAGGACAGCGCCCCGCTCCCGCTGGCGATCACCGCCTGGATCGTCGGGCTGATCGTCTTCTTCCCGATCTTCCAGTTCGTCATCACCGGCTTCAAGTCCGAGGCCGAGGCCGTCGCGATCCCACCCCGCCTGCTGCCCTGGCCGGGCTACGAGGACACTTCCGTCGTCCCGGAGACCATCGACATCGAGAGCAGCGCCGCGGCCGAGGCCGCCGCCGCGACCGACGACGGGCTGGACCTCCGGTTCGCGCCGACGCTCGACCAGTACCGGACGATCTTCGACCTCGAGTTCGGCTCGTTCTTCTTCAACTCGCTGACCGCCACCCTCGTCTCGACCGCCGTCGTCCTGCTGCTCGGGATCCCGGCCGCCTACGCCCTGTCGATCCTGGCCGGGGCGCGGGCTCCCAACGCCCTGTTCTTCCTGATCTCCACCAAGTTCCTGCCGATCGCCGGCGTGCTCGTCCCGCTGCTCGTGATCTACCGGCAGCTGGAGCTGCTCAACACGCTCCAGGGACTGATCATCCTCTACATCGCGATGAACCTGCCGATCGCGATCTGGATCCTGCGGTCGTTCTTCCAGGACGTCCCGCGGGACGTGATCGACGCCGCCCGGCTGGACGGCGCCACGCCGCTGCAGGAGATCTTCCAGGTGATCGTCCCGATGGTGCGGCCCGGGATCGTCGCGACCGGCTTCATCTGCATGATCTTCGCCTGGAACGAGTTCTTCCTGGCCGCCTTCCTGGCCGCCGTCGGCAACTCGACGGTCCCGATCTTCATGCTCCAGTACGTGACCGGCGAGGGCCTGTTCTGGGCCAAACTCTCCGCGGCCGTCACGCTCGGCGTCCTGCCGATCGTCCTGCTCGGCTGGGCCGCGCAGGGCCAACTGGTCCGCGGCCTGTCGCTCGGCGCGGTCAAGTAGCGACGGATCGAGGGGGCGAAGCGGACCTCTCCCCCCAGCCCCCTCTCCGGCTCCGGTTGCGCTCCGACGCCTGCGGGCGTCTCCGCATCACCCGGCCCGGAGAGGGGGAGAACCGGACGGACAATGAGGGCGTCCTACTGGAGCCAGCCTCCCCTCTCCGGCTCCCGGCTCGCTCATACCGCTGGAGCGGTGTTCGTCTTCGCCGGTCCCGGAGAGGGGCCGGGTGAGAGGTCGACTCCGCCACCATGTCGGTCGAGTTACCAGCGCATCTCCTCTATTCTTCGATGACTTGAGCCTTTGCCCCCGTCACGGAGAACCACCATGCGCGCAGTCGTCATCGACGAGCCCCACAGCGTCAAGGTCACCGACGTCCCCGATCCGACCATCGGGCCCCGCGACGCCCTCATC
>CADCWK010000044.1 GCA_902806375.1 uncultured Thermomicrobiales bacterium | reverse complement strand
CGGCCAGCGTCGACCCGCTGACGGAGGCCCAGATCCAGGAGGCGCTCGACGTCGCGCTGGCGGACCGGACGGCGATCGTGATCGCCCACCGGCTCTCGACGATCCAGGAAGCCGACCGGATCATCGTGCTGGACAAGGGTCGGATCATCGAAGACGGCACGCACGATGGCCTGCTGGCCGCTGGCGGGCACTACTCACACCTGTTCAACACCTACTTCCGCCACCAGAGCCCGGACTACCGCCCAGGCCAGACGACCCGGGCCGAACGCGAACTGGAGCTGGCCGGGACGACATCACGGTAGCGACTCCCCTCGGCATCCAGTCACGAGGATGGCCGACGATGCGACGCCGGTTGTCACCCTGAGATGAGAGCGGTTCGCGGGTTCCCAACCGAAGCAGGGGTAGGTGTATGGCCGTCAGGCTGATCTACGAGACGCACTCGACGACGGTCGACAATGAGCGGGGTATCGCGACGGGCTGGTTGCCGGGCGAGTTGTCCGCCGTTGGCAGGCGGCAGGCCGCTGCCCTGGGTGCGCGCTATCCGGACGGCGCCGTCGATGTCGTCTACGTATCGGATTTAGCCAGAGCCGTCCAGACGGTCGACATCGCGTTCAACGGTCGCCCGGTCCCGATCGTCCAGGATCGGCGGTTGCGTGAATGCGACTACGGAGACTGGACCGGGATGACCGCGCAACGGCTCGCCGGTGAGCGGTCCCGGCGAATCGCCGTCGCGTTCCCCAACGGCCAGAGTTATCGGGACGTGGTCGTGGCCACCGCGCAGTTCCTGATGGATCTGGCCCGCGATCAGGATGGTGCCACCGTGCTGATGGTGGCGCACGCGGCCAACCGGTACGCCCTCACCTGCCTCCTGGGCAGGATTCCACTGGCGCAGGCAGTCAATGCCCCATTCGTCTGGCAGGCGGGCTGGCGGTATCTCATCCCGGCTGGCTGGGCATGGTCCCGACCGGCCGGATGGTCGTGATCGCCCACCGGCTCTCGACGATCCAGGAGGCCGACCGAATCATCGTGCTGGACAAGGGCCGGATCATCGAGGACGGCACGCACGACGGGCTGCTGGCCGCCGGCGGGCACTACTCGCACCTGTTCAACACCTACTTCCGCCACCAGAGCCCGGATTATCGCCCGGGCCAGGCGGCTGAGGCCGAGCGGGACCTGGAGCTGGCCGGGGCATCGTCCCGGTAACGGCACTCGGTATCCGGCTGAACGGTCGCGGTTTGGAGCGGTTGGCGGCGAGTGGTCCCCGACCCGGGGTAACCGGATTGTTCCGTCACCCGTGGGGTGACTGGGGCTCACCGGGCCCGGTCAGGGACGTCGTGCCCGGGCCTGCTGTGGAGTGGGTCAGGACTGGTGTCCGGGCCCGGGGGTCTTTGATCCAGTTGGATAATCCGTAGAGACATCGAGAGCCCCGCGCCTGTATCAGCGCGGGGCTCTCGGTTCATCTGGATCGTGGACCCAGGGTTACCGGGACTGAGTCAGCGGATTAGCCTTTCGGCGTCGCCATCTCTCAGGCTCAACCGGCCGGTTCGGCCGTGACGAGCGCCGTCAATGTGCCCTCGGCCACCGTGCCGATCGCATAGACGCTGTAGACGGTGTTCGCGTCGATCGCCGTGCCGGGTAGCGGCAGGGCGACGGTGGTCGTGCCAGCCGCACGGACCTCGAGATCGTAGGACGCGGCGGGAACGGTGAGGTAGTCGGTGGCATTCGGGAACTCGGCACCCCCGACGAGCACGTCACCGCCGGTGACCGCGACATCGACCGGGCCAGCGTCAGGCGAGCCATGGATCACGCGGACCTTGCCCTCGCCCGCTCCGGCCGCGGAGAGATCTACCTTGAGGACGGCGGCCTGAATGTTGGCGAGGGAGCCAAGCGCGGCGATCTCGTAGGCGGACCCCGCGGCGAGCTCGACGGTGGCGTCGATCACGGCCGCGGTGGCCGGGGTGCCCGACGCGGTGACCTGGATCTGGTGAGAACCGGCGGGGAGGCTGACGAACTCGGTGAACGTGCCGGGTGCGAGCGCCTCGATGGCGAGCGCGCCGTCAACGTAGACATCGACCGCCGGGGTATCGAGCGAGCCGTGGATGACCTTGACCATGCTCATGCCGTCGGACTCGGTCTCATGGTGGTCGGAAGGGGTGGGAGTCGACATCGCGGTTATCTTCCTTTTCTCGTAGGCGGTTGCCACTCCCGCAGGAGCGGCCGCAGATAGGGCGTGTCGTTTACCCGATCACCGTGACGGACGCCATGTCGCCGGCGGGGAAGCACGAACGAGACGGGCGATAGGTCGGTCGGACAGACACGACCCGGGTGCGCGCGACGGGTCGGGACCGAGGTCCTCCCCGGACGACGAGCATGGTCTAAGGGGCGGCCAAGGCGCCATCTGGCAGCCCCCCAGGCCGTATCTCCGTGGTCGTTGGCGCGATGGCGCCATTCGGCCCACGCCACGGAGACACCGAGCCAGAGGATCGAAAGGCTGCCGGAGAATACGGATTCCCCGACATCTAGATCTTCCGAAACACTTGCACGCCAAAGCTATGCCAGATCGTCGGCCAGTAGGGAATCAGTGCCATGGCAGACTATCCTGCAGACTTGGCACTGGGTCGGTGGGGACTGGGCCCCGATTGCTCAACGGAGAGTTCCTGCTCGGCGGGCAATCCGCGCTGGACATGCGGGACCCACCCAGACGCCCATTTTGTCGGCGTTGCGACGCTGACGCGTCTGGCTGGACCGATCACGCGACACGGCCAGGGAACCCTGGGACGTTCGTCCACGTCCTCCCCTCATCGAGGTACCGGACCTACGGACTGGTCATGAGACGCCCCAGGGAGAGAGACACGATGGCGCTGTGGGATCGGTTGACATCGACGAGACGCCCGGAGGAGGGCACGGCGGCGTGCTCCGTCGACGAGGTGCGGGAGCGCATCCTGGCCGTCAACCGGCCGACCGCGCCCTTCCAGGTCATCGACGGGCGGGACGAGGGAGTCGATCTGATCGCCGAGTGGAAGATCGTCGACGCCCAGTGGTACGAGATCTTCGCGAAGGCCGGACTCGAGAAGGTCTTCAGGATCCATCTGAAGTTCGACCCGGAGGCGCACGAGGTGCGGGCGAAGGACCACGAGTACAGCCTGTCCTGGTCGGCGGGCGTGCCGACGCTGGAGGTCGCGATGAGCCGCTTCTCCGGCCAGAAGCAGTCCGTCCAGTTCGGCACGGCCTACGCCTTCACCGAGGAGTTCCGGCCCGGACAGGTCTATCGGTATCGCTTCTCGACCGGCGAGATGAAGCGACCGATCCAGGAGACCGTGACGGGCTGCGGCTGGACCTACAAGGGCATCGCGTTCGGCAAGCTGTAGGGTTCGCCCGGTGAGGGGTCCGGACCGGGCCGACCGATTCGTCGCCCGTGAGTGGCGATCGGTGAGGGCGACGTATACAGGATCCGGTTGAACACTCGCTGTGTCACGCGGAGCAGGCTTGCGGCGAGCAGACCTCACCCCCGGCCCCTCTCCGGCTCCCGGATCGCTCCCACCGCTGAAAAGCGGTAGTCGTCTCACCGGTCCCAGAGAGGGGAGTCTTTACTCGGACTTGCTATTACCGGCCGCGGGCCGGGAGGATCGCGCGCCAGCCGTCGTGGATGTCCTCATCGGCGACGCCGTAGAAGACGCGGATCTCGCCGCCGCCGCGGTAGGCGAGGTTGTAGCGGCGCTCGCCGCCACGGGGACGGTAACTCTTGACGAAGCCGTAGTCGCCGTCCCAACGAGTGGCAGCCAGCGAGGCGTCGAGGTCCTCGAACTGCTCGATGGCGTAGCGCCACAGCCGCCGGCCGGTGTCGCCGGTCACGTTCCGGATGATCTCCTCGTGGCGGAGGTCATGGAGCGTGAAGAACGGGACGCCATCGACATCGGCGGCCGCGAGGATCTCCACACCGCTGGACGGCGAGATCCGATCCGGGGCGGCCTGGATGTGCTCCTCCTGGCCGCCGTCCGGGGAGATGCCGACGGGGACGGGCGCGAAGGGCAGGGGGGCTGGCTCGCGGTCCGCGTACCGGGTGGCGCTCCGGTTCTGGCCTCGACCATCCCGGCGCTGGTCCTCCCGTGGGGCGTCATTGCGGCGCTCCTCGCGACGGGGCCCATCGTCGTCGCGGGTGTCCCGGTCATCGCGGTCGTTACGTGTCTGCCGCGACGACTCGTCGTACTGCGAGCGGTTCTCGCGGGCGCGTTCGCTGCGGGCGACGTCGTGCCGCTCACGGTCGACGGGCTGGAGCTCGTCGTCCGGACGGTCCGGTTCGTCGTACCGGTCGGACTCGACGGCGAACTGGCCCGATCGCGCATCCCGGTCGTAGGGAGACGACTCCCGCCGGGCCGGTGGCCGACCGTCACCCCGTTCACGTCCGCGGGGCGGCTCGTCGCGGGGCAGGTCATCGTAGGGCGAGCGGTCGTCATAGCGACCGCTGGTCTCGGCCCGTGCGGCGGGTCCGCTGGCGGGCCGATCCTCCCGGTCGTAGCGGGGCCGGGCGTCAGCGCGGGATCGCCCGCCGTTCCTCCCGTTGCCCGCGGGCTCAGCCGCCTCGCCGTACCGGGGCTGGCTCTCGTAGCGGTCGCGGTCGCGGTCGGCCGTCCGGTTGCCGTTACGCTCCGCCGGACGGTCGGTCCGGACATCGCGACCATCGCGACCATCGCGGCCATCCCCGTCGTCGTAGCGGTTCCCCGGCCGGGCCGGGGACCGGCTGTCGTCGCGGTCACGCGGACGGGCTTCGCGGCCGTCGTCCGGACGGTCGCGGTCCCGCCGGGCGGCGGGCGAGCGGTCCGGCGCGGGCGGCAGCTGGTTGCGGGCAGGCTGACCGGCCGTGCGGGGCTCGTAGGCCGGTCGTCCCATGGGCGCCGGAACGGCCGCGGGCGCCTGGGCACTGGCCCGGGCGGCCGAGGCGGTGACCTGCTCCGCCGTCGCGCGGACCATCGCCACGATCTGGTCGCGGGAGGCCAGCGCGGAATCGGCCAACTCCCGGACGTAGATGTTGCCGGGGGAGAGGGCGTAGGGCTTCTCCGTGCCGGGGCTGACGCGCAGGACGAGGACATCCTTGCCGTCGGCGGAGATCGACTCGATCTCGACCTCGGGCAGCGGCGTGACCTGCTGGGCCAGTTCGGTCCGGAGCTCGGCCGTCGCGGCCTCGACGTCGGGCACCCCGACGATCGGTCGCTTCTCGAAGGCGCTGGCGCCGACGTAGATCATGCCGCCGTCGCCGTTGGCGAAGGCGACGAGGTCACGCAGGATGTGGGAGACGCCGGTCCGCTTGGTCGACAGGCTCTCGTGGAAGGCCTGGTCGGCGGTGTTGCCCTGGGCGCGGTCGTCGCGGAACAGCTGGACCGACTCCGAGAGACCGACGTAGCCGCGGACGCGATCGAAGTGGTCGCTGAGGAACAGGTCCTTGAGCGCCCGGAACGACACCTCGGGGAGCTCGACCTCCGTCGGCCGGTCGCCGATGCCGAGGTTGGTCTCGCGGTTGGGGTCGCGGGTGAGGCGGTGGGCGTCGGAGCCCTGGATGCAGTGCATCCGGCGGGGGTACTCGGCCTTGGTCCCGTTGAAGAACCGGGCGGTCGAGCGACGACCACCATCGAGCATGAGGTCGGTGACCTCGAGCCCGTGGAGATGGGGGTCCTGCGTATAGGCGATCTTGGTCTGCCCGCCGAAGCGGAGCCCCTGCATCGCGATGCCATGCGTCGAGTTGACGTGGGCGCCGATGACGAGGGCGCCGTGCTCGTCGAGCAGCTCGTAGACCTTGAGGACGTCGCTGGTCGCGCCGACCTCGCCGCTGCCGATGCGGTCCTCCGGGACGCCGAGCTGGAGGAGCAGGTGCTCCATCAGGCGGACGGACGTCTGCTCGGGGAAGATCGCGAGGATATGGAAGCCGAAGGTGGCGGTGAACTCGAAGCCCGGCAGGACCAGGATCTTCGCCAGCAGCCGGCGGTACTCCGTCAGGCGGGCCGCTTCGGCGGGCTGGAGCCGCCTGAGGTACTCGAGGAGCTCGAGGTCCTCGATCTCCCGCCAGAGGTCGGCGTAGCCCCGGACGGAGTTGTGGTCGGTGAAGGCGATGATGTCGAGACCCTTGGCCTCGGCCGCCTGGAGAAGCTGCAGCGGTGACGTGTCCGGCTCCTGGTAATCGATGGAGGCCGGGGTGTGCACATGGAGGTCCATGCGGTGCCAGGACAGCGGTGGAACGGCGTCGGAGCCAGCGCGTGGCGCCCGATCGGCAACGTGCCCGGACTCGCGCTCATTCTCGCGCGAGCCGTAGGAGGCTGTCCTGGAGGATGTGGTCGCAGTGATAGCGTCCCCCTCTCAGGGTTATCGGATTGTCGACGTCTGGCAGCCACACCACCGGACACATCACCGGATCACGCACCGCGGGACGACGGGGCCACCGCGCGGAGAAGTCCGCGACTGGTCCTGGCCACCGTTGCGTCGCATGCCTTGGCGCGTTCGGGAGCGCGTCTGCTCTAGACGTCTCCTATTATAGGACATAAGTCGCTGAGGCGCAGATCGCAATGCGGTGCAGCCGTACGGGGGGCGATCCAAAGGGGGGTCTGGACTCTTCCAGGCACCTTCACCGGTCCAGATCAACACCATCGCCACCTGGGAGAGACCTCGAGGGCACGTTAGATCGGGTGATGGCGTCGGATGAGCGGCAGGCCGGGCCGTTGTCTGGCCAATCTATTCACCTGATTCATGGTGTTTTCGGCAAACCATGGCGCGGGTCATGCCTCGTCAACTCCGAATGAAGACCTGACCTGCCCGTTCAGCGCGGCTGGTCGTCACTTACCTGCGCCCTGGCAGGTCGTCCCGTTGCCGCCGCCCGTTGGGGAGCGACCGCAGCTCCCGGATCGGTGCGATCCGGCGACGTGTCCTGCTACGAGAGGCGGCGCAATGGCCGATCAGTCCCAACCCCGACACATCCTGGCGATCAACAACAGCCCGGACGTGCTCAACCTGTTCGTCGACCTGCTCGAGGAAGAGGGGTATCGCGTCTCGACCCTCATCTACGCCGACCGGGACCTGCCGAAGATCGCGAGCAGCGACCTGGACCTGATCATCCTCGACTATCAATGGGCCACCGAGGATGACGGCTGGACGCTGCTCCAGATGCTCCGGATGAACCGTGCTACCGCCGCGATTCCCATCATCCTGTGTACCGGCGCCGTCTCCCACGTCAGGGAGGCCGAGGGACACCTGCAGACCATGGGCGTGGACGTCATCTTCAAGCCGTTCGCGATCGATCCGCTTCTGCAGTTGATCCAGGAGGTCCTGGCCCGTCGCGTGCCGTCCGCCGAGCCACCCGACTCCCCTGACACGGATCAACTGGAGGGCGAGGCAGGTGAATGACCACTACGATGCCGACTCCCACCCCCCCCCGAGCCCGTCTGGATTACTCACCAGGACCAGCTCGAACTCATCAACGATCTGAGCGTCGTGCTTGGCCACGCCCGACTCGTCGAGCGGCGGGTGCAGGGAGGCTATCTCGGTCCGGCCGAGACGGTCACGTCGATGCGGGCCATCGATGCGGCGGGTCGCCGCATCCTGGACCGGATCACTGGACTCTGAGTCAGTGACGCTGGCAGATCACGCATCCGGGTCGGCCCGCCACAGGGAGCCGATGAGCCGAGTGCGTCACTCCCGAGCGTGCTGATCCATCCCCTGGCTCCGCATCGTCGGCACGCGGGCCGGGCGCGGACCGTGCCGGAACGGCGGGCGAGAGCATGTCGCCGGACTCGCCGTGAGTGCGGCCGGCGGCGCCCGGCCGCGACATGCCCGTGGGCGTCGCCCTGGGGACCCCTGGCGTCTCGACGGTCCGGTGATCCCGCACTGTCCTGTCCAGCAGTCGGATGACGGGTGTCGGACGAACTGGCCGGTCGCCAGTCGCCGGGACCTCGGGGTGAGGGGACGCCGACCGGGACGGCGCCGACCGGGACAGACGACGATCCCGGCTCGTTAGATCGCCAGCACGGCTCGGTCAGCGACGCAGTCTTGCGCTCCGGGTCCTCAACACGTTCCGGACGATCCCGATTGCCTCTTCGGTCGTGCGGCCGCCACCAATGAGCCGTGGAGGGACGCCGGGGCGAACCGACCCGCCCACCGGGATTCCGATGACGCGCCCGTGACTGTCGGACTGCGGGTGACGCGTCGACGCGACGGGTGCCCACGACAACCGGTCGCGGGGAAACTCCTCAGCCCGTGTCGACACCCCGGACGCTCCCTGGTCCCGGTCGTGATCCTCCATGAATCATCCCTCGATCCCGTCTCTCCGCGGCCCGGCTGCCGCCAACGCACCCGTGGCTGATCTCGCCCGCACCTTCCGCCCTACCTGACGGACATGCAGCCCCCGATCAGCCGGTCCTCCCACGCGAGACGGACCGCTGTGACCGGGCGGGCGGTCCCGGTCAGATCCCGGACCTCGCGCACCTGGTCCCCGGCATCGAAGGGGATGACCGCGTACCGGACGCCGGGGTCGCGGGACCGCCCCGGGCCGGTTCTGAGCCGTGCGCCAGCACCGCCGGGCGAGGACTCCGCCTCCGGTGTCCCAGGTAGCGGCCGGGCCGGGTCGGCTGCCTGTCGAACCGGTACGGTGCCGCGTGCCGGGTCCTCGCCCGGCGGCGCCGGAGCCGGCCGAGGTGCGTGCTAGACTCACCGGCATCGGTCTCCAATGCGGGTCGTCCGCGCCGGCGATCCCGTCCGCCGGCCCGGCGGGAGGCGCTTCCCGACCCCGCCCCAGGGAGCTTTCGCGCATGGCCGCTGCCCTGCTCCTCGACCTCCTCATCTTCCTGGTGCCCCTGCTGCTGATCCCGCTCGGGCTGTGGCGCGGCGGTGCCCACGAGGGGCTGGTCGGTGGCGGGATCCTGCTCGGCGGGGCCGTGGCGAGCTCCTGGACCGGCGCCTGGGGCGGCTGGCTGGCGTCGCTGTTCGACGCGCCGCTCAACGCGATGGCGTTTCTCGTCACCTGCGTCCTGCTCGTCATCGGCGCCGGGGCCGGGCACGCCGCCGGGACGGTCGTCGGGTTGCCACGGCCGGAGGCGGACGGCCGGATCGCCGGGGCCGTCCTCGGCTGGCTCAACGGGGTCGTCTTCCTGACCCTGGCCCTCGGCGCCTACGGCGCGTCGGTCGGCGGCGGCGCGCTGACGCCGATCATCGAGCGGGGCTTCCTGACCGAGGCGGTCATCGTCCACGGCCGCTGGGTGCTGCTGGGGGCCGGACTGGTCGTCCTCGCCATGATCGGGATCGTCTTCTGGGTCAACGCCGTCGTCGGGCACGTCTACGACCCTGGCTACGTCCCCGGCCAGCGCACGGTGTTCACGAGCACCCCCCCGACCGAGCGACCCGAGCTCGCCGCCCGGACGGACCCGCGCCAGGCGATCGCCGAGCCGTACAGCAACTGGCCGACGGCGCCCCGCCCGCGGCCGGTCGCTGTGCCGCGGATGGCCGACGCCGGCAAGGTCGAGCCGGCCGCCAGCCGGTTCCGCTCGGCGCTGTCCCGGATGGGCCCGCAGCCGGACGCCGAGCGCGGCCGGACCGGCGGCTTCCGGGAGCTGTTCTCCCAGACCCTGCCGGTCGACCTGCGGGGCCGCCCGGAGGATGCCCCGGTGGACACGTCCGACCGCCCCGCGTCGGCCCGGGCCGCCCGCGCCACCCCGCGCCCGCACCCGGTCACTGGCCGGACCCCGGACGACCTCCTGGTCAGCGACCCCGAGGATGCGCCCCGCGCGGCCCCGCCGGCGTCGATCAGCGACTGGATCCGTGTCTCCGGGCTGAGCAACCCCATGATGGCCCCGCCCCCGAAGACGACGACCTCCGCGCGGACGGAGGCGGACGGGGGGGCGACCGCCGGCGACGGGGCCGAGGCAGACCCCCGCCCGGCCGACGACGGCCAGCCGGGGGCCGGGCCGGAGCACGGCGGGCGGTCGTCCCGCTCCTGACCGTTCCCCTCCGGTCCCGGCGCGTGGCCGGGCGCTCCCGGCAGCATGAACCGCCGGCCGGGCCCGGCCGGCCGGGTGGTACCATCCCGGAGCCTTGCACGGGCCGAGCCGGTGCCGCGGCGCCGACCGTCACGGGAGAACGTCCGGGCATGGCCGACCTCGCCCCCTACACCGAGAACATCCCGGAGATGGTCCGGACCGGCGACTACCTGGCCGACCGGCTCTACGGGCTCGGTGTCCGCCATGTCTTCACCGGCCCGGTCGCGCCGCCAACCCTCGCGGCCGTCATGGACGCCGCCGGGATCGACGTCGTCCGGATGGGGGACGACGCCGAGGCCGGCGCCGCCGCCGACGCCTACGGCCGCATGCGCGGCATCGGCGTGGCCATCGCCGGCTACGGCGCCAGCG
>CADCWK010000043.1 GCA_902806375.1 uncultured Thermomicrobiales bacterium | reverse complement strand
TCAGTACTAGCGGCTATGCGAACCTTTTGCCAAGAAATATTCTCCGATGATAGAATGGCTTGACCATGCGTTATGGTCAAGACGTATTTGGAACGCCAACCGCAAGATAGCATCAATCTTTCTCGAGGATCGAGTTGAGGATGTGACTTGTTGCCATGGGTACTTAGTATTCATTCACGATTATCATGATATTTACCCTAAAGGCATCTCTTGGGTTCACAACTCCTCATGAGCCAGATCGGACTATTGTCACTCTCCCGGTTGAGACCAGAGGTTGTAACGCTACCGCACCTTCCAGGGGCGTCGGGGCCGAGACATCCCCTTGGGGCCGTGGACCAGGCGGTCGGCGACAGCGCCGGTCGTGAAGGCGTAGACGCCCTTATGCAGGAGATCGATCACCTGCTCGTCGACCGGCCAGGTCCAGGGGAGCGAGCCGACGCCGGTCGCGTTCTCCAGCGTCTGGTCGTTGAGCAGGCGGAGGTTCAGGAAGAGGAACGACCCGACCGGGCCCCGGAAACCGCGCTCGGCCATGAAGCCGCGGGCGGCACCGAGCAGGATGCCCTGGCCCCAGTGCATCGTCCAGTTCAGGGTCCGGTCGTGTCCGTGCCGCTCCGGCTTGCGACCAATCAGCGCGGCCAGTGTCTTCGCCGGCACGTAGGAATCGGGCCGGTGCGTGAGGCGCTGCTCGATCTTCTCGACCGCGGTCATCGCCGCGACGCCCGCGATCCCGGCGACGATGCCTCGCACCATTGCCTGGCTGCTCATCGAATGCTCCCGCCTCATGACCGTCAAGTCATCTCAAGGTTCCAGGGGCGGGGATGCAATAGCGATACCAGCCAGGCGGGCGTCCGTTTGCCAGCAGGGCGCGGCCGATCGTCGGCAGGGGTGACGACGTGGACCCGGTCAGGGCGGGTCGGTTACTGACCTCGCGCCGCGCGGGCGAGCGCCGCGTAGTCCTCGCGGACGGGGGTGAAGACGTCGAGGACGACGCAGCCCTCGCTGTGGGTGCGGCCACCGTGGGGGAGGTGTGGCGGGACGCTGTAGAGGTCGCCGGGGCGCAGGGTGCGGGTCTCGTCGCCGACGGTAAGCTCCATCGCGCCCTCCAGGACGACGCCCATCTGCTCGTGGGGGTGCTGGTGGCGCGGGATCTCGCTATTGGGCTGGAGGGTGACCCAGTTGGCCATCAGCGCACTGCCGGAGACGGACTGCATGGTGATGCCCGGCGCCGCATCGAATGCGGGCAGGTCGGAGCGGCTGGCCCAGGCGGGCGGGAAGGCCGGCGCGTCGGCCGCCGTCTCCGGGTCCACGCCGCGGGTGAAGAAGGAATCGGGGGCGGTCGGCGCGGTGGGCTGGTCGGTCATCGGGTGGTCCTCCCTGGGTACGAGTCGATGGGTGCCGGGTCGGGCGGGTCAGGCGGGTCAGTCGGTGGTTGCGGCCAACCAGCGGGCGACGAGCTGGACGATCGCCGCCTCGCTCGTCGCCAGGTCGTCCGGGCCGGTGAGCGTGAGGATAGCGCGATCGGGGGCGGCCCACCTCAGCAAGCCGTCCGGGTCGTCGAAGGAGAAACCGGTGCTGTCCCGGACCTTCGCGCCGCGGTGGAAGACCAGCTGGACCTGGTCCGGCCGGTGGAGGTTCATCGTGACGCGATCATCGCCCGCGTAGCCAAAACTCGGAGCCTTCCACTTGATCCGCTCGGTGACCCGGGGGTCCGCGCGCAGGATCGCCGACCGCAGGGCGACGACGACGTCGCGCAGTGGGTGGGCGAGTGACGCGACGAACCGGTCGACGTCAGCGGACGGGCTCGTCATCGGCGAACGAGATCGTCGGCGGCGTCTCCGGCTGGTCCGGCCCGGTCGCAGGCCTCGTCGAGCGCCGGCACAGGGTCCAGGCTGGCGACCGGCGCCGAGCGGTTGCGACGCCGCTTGGCCTGGAGGTCGCTCACGATGCGGGTCAGGGTGTCGAGGGTCCGGTCGAGTTCGTCAATCTGGTCGGCGTCGACGAAGGTCATGCTGTCGAGCATGTCACCGACATAGAGTTCCTCGATGTAGACGCTGATCGTCGTGCCGAGCTCGGTGATCTGGATGGTCTGGGCACGGCCATCACTGGGGTCTGTCTGGCGGGAGATGAAGCCGCTGCTCTCGAGCCGGACGAGGACGCGGGTGATGACGCTGGGCTGGACGCCGTAGTGCTCGGCCAGCAGCGACGGCGAGACGGTCCCCTCAGAGATCAGGCCATGGCGCATGGCGTAGAGGATCACCGCCTGGCGGTAGCCGAGCCTGCCGTAGGGTGTCTCGAAGTCCCGCACCGCCGTGGCCCACTCGCCGAAGGCGGGCAGGGTGTTGACCATCCGGCTGGCGAGTCGCCGTCGGGCCTCGGCGTCGGGCATCGACGTGGCCGCTGGTTCCATACGCTCCCCGTCTCCGGTCGCCGGCGCGGACCCGCCGGATCGCTAGGATAGCAGCGCCCCCCGGTCTGGCGAGTCGATTCGCGGCAGGGTGCAACGATCCGGCCACCGCTCGCGCCTCGACTCGGCGGCCAACAACCACGGCCGCCGAGCCAGGGGGGATCGATCTCGTTGCCCGGAACGCGTCGCTAGACGAGGACGGCGTGGCTCTCGACCATGACGCGCTGCAGGTAGGCGGCGAGTTCGCCGGGGCCGGAGCGGGGGGCGACGGCCTCCACGTCGGGGTTGTAGTTCGTGTTGGTGTTGACGTCGTAGACGAGCACCCGGCCGTCGGCGGCCTCGATGAACTCGAACCCGGCGACCTCGATGTCGTGCCGCCGGGCGAAGGCGGTCACCTGGCCGACGATCGGGTGGTCGAACCCCTCGCGGAGCGCGAACAGGCTGGCGGCCTGGACCGGGCGGCCCTGGTCGTCGAGCTCGCAGGCATCCGCGGGGCAGAGCTGGAAGCCGCCGCGGGCGGTGTCGGCGGTGATGGCATAGACGAAGTCGTAGCCGACGGTCTCGATCCGGGTGATGAACGGCGCCCGCGCCTGGACGTACTCCTGCAGCAGCGTGATGCCGTCGACCGGCTCCTCGAACTCGTCCGAGGCGACGTAGGCGCGGAATCCGGCCAGGTCGTCGAAGCGGCGGACGCCGAGGCCCTTGCCGCCCTGGTTGTGCTTGGTGATGAACGGCACCGGGAACCGCTCGGCGGCGGCGACCAGCCCCGAGCGCCCGACGACGGCGACCGTCCGGGGTGTGTCGATCCCGAAGGCGCGGAGGGCGGTCAGCTGGCGGACCTTGCTGACCTCCATCTCGACGACGGAACGGCGGTTGACGACCCGGCGGCCGTGGGCCTCCAGCCAGTCCAGGACGGCGCGGGCGTAGTCCCTGGCGTACGGGTGGTCGCGGGTGTGGGAAGAAGCGCTGAGCCGGTTGTAGAAGATCCCCTCGGGCGGGGCGGCGTCGAGGTCGATGGTGCCCTCGGTCAGCAGCCACTCCTCGTAGTCGAGACCGGCGGCCGCGAAGGCGCGGGCGAAGGGCGGGAACCACTCCGGGTTCTCGTGCAGCGCATAGAGCTTCATCGCGGGTGCCTTTCGACCGGATGCGTGATGTCAGGCGGACAGCATACCCGCATGCCTGGGCCGTTGGTCATGAAGTTGATCGAGATGTCCGGTTGACTGAGCGGCGCGAGGTGGCCGGAGACCAGCCTCGAAGGCGACGGTGATCCCTGAGAAAGGCGCAGCGCTGGGGAGCGGGAGACGTGGCGGGCTACTCGACGGTCGCGGTGACGCGGTGGTAGCCGTGGGCGCCCTGCGGGACGGTGTCCTGGAACTCCGCGATCTGCGGGGCGCCCGTCCCGTCGACGGCGCGGGAGGTGACGACGTACTCGCCGGGCTGGCTGGGGACGGCCCAGTCGGTCTCCCAGTACAGCCAGGTCAGGTCGGTGCCGGGGTAGGTGACGCGGACCGGCTGCCAGGTCTGACCGTCGTCGGGGCTGAACTCGACGCTCCGGATGCCACGGTCGCCGGCGAAGGCGCGGCCCTTGACGGTGATCGTCTGGCCGGCGCGGACCGGGTCGGCGAAGCGGGTGTTGCTGACGACGCGGGGGCTGAAGAAGTCCGAGCGGGTGTAGGGGGCGAAGTTCGGGCCCCAGCCCTGCTGCTCGTAGAACCCCTTGGCGTCGTAGTCGACGACCTCGATCCCGGTGATCCACTTGATGTTCTTCTCGCCGAACAGCCCCGGCACGATCAGCCGCATCGGTCCGCCGTTGCGCTGCGGCAGCGGCTCGCCGTTCATGCTGTAGACCAGCATGGTGGTCGGGTCGGTCGCCTTCTCGATCGCGAACGTATCGACGTAGCCGTCGGCGCCGTAGAGCTTGACCTCCAGGGCACCGTCCTGGACGCCAGCCTCGTTGAGGAGTGTCCGCAACTGGACACCGGTCCAGACCGCGTTGCTCATCAGGCCGGAACCGATCCGGTTGCTGATGCACATCAGGGTCGACTCCTGCTGGTAGGGCGTCACCGCGAGGAGATCCTCGTAGCTGTAGACGCGGGGGGTGTTGACGAGACCGAAGACGTCGAGTCGCCACAGGTCGGTCGAGACACGCGGGTCCACGACATTCTTGGTGACGGAGTAGAACTGGGTGTTCGGCGTGATCGGCTGGACGTCCGGACCGCTGTACGGGCGGCCGTCGTAGCTGAAGGTCGCCATGCCGTAGAGGCGGCGGAACAGCGACCAGGATGGCAGCAGGAGGATGCCGGTCACGATCAGCCCGAGGACGGCACGGCGGCCGACCGGCTGGGCGACCGGCAGGGGGTGCCGGGCGATCGCCGGGCGGGTGCCCCCATGCTCCGTTGCCAGCGTCGCCCCGCCAGCCAGTGGGGTGCTGGCCCGGACGGGATCGGCATTCGTCGCCGGGATGCGCGCGGTGATCAGGCGATAGGCCAGGAGCAGGACGACCCCGTAGCCGAGGACGTAGGTGACGAGGTACCAGCCCATCGTCACGAGCCGGGCGTCGAACGGCGGCAGGCCGATGAAGCTGGTCACGAGGACGGGCCAGAGGAAGATGACCGAGGCCAGCCAGAGGACGAGCGTCGCGCCGAGGATGAAACGCAGCCCGTGCTTCGGGACGCCCAGGGCGCCGAGGCCGGCGCGGCGCGCGCGGACGCTCTCGGCGATCAGCGGGTAGACGAGCCCGGCCAGCAGCCCGGCGACGACGACGCCGGTCGTGCCCGCCTGGATGCCGAACTTCTTCAGGCCGTTGTAGCCACCGTAGTCGTTGAAGAGCCCGAAGAAGGTCTCGATGCTCAGGAGCGGCGCCGTCCGGTCCGGGATGGCCTCGGGCGGCGGGGTGACGCCGAGGAAGTAGCGGCCCACGATCATGAAAAGGATCAGCGACGCGGTCGCGACCAGCCCCGCCACGAGGCCGGAACCGAGGGTAAGGAGGCGGCGTTGGGTGGTCATGGCATCAGTCCGTTTCATGGGTGCGGCCGTTGGCGGCAACGGTGCCGTTCACGGTCGATGAGGCAAGCCGGGGCTCCGGATCGGGCTGGAAGGTGGCGGCGACCGCGTCGAGCGCCTGGGTGATGTCGGCGATCAGGTCGGCGGGGTCTTCGAGGCCAACCGACATCCGCAGCGTCGCGCAGCGGTGGTCGCGGATATTCCCTCCGGCGTCGAGGCCCGGAGGCTGGGGCGGGAAGGAGACGATCGTCTCGGTCCCGCCGATGCTGGCGACGTAGGGGATCGTCCGGAGGTGCCGCGTGAACGCGACGGCCGCCGGCGAGCCGTCGGCGAGATCGAATGCCAGCAACGCCCCGGCGCCGTGCGCGAGCAGCTGGTCTGCCAGCCGGGGACGACCGTGGTCTGGCAGGCCGGGGTAACGGACGGCGCTGACGGCCGGATGGGTCGTCAGGACTCCGGCGACCCGTGCGGCGGAGGCGCTCATCCACGACATCCGCGGGGCGAGGGTGCGGATGCCGCGCAGGATTAGCCAGGCGTCCATCGGTCCCAGGAGCGGGCCAAACAGGTAGCCAGCCCGACGGATCGCGGCGATGGTCGGTGCCGGCCCGGCGATGACGCCGCCGGTGGAGTCGTGGTGGCCACCGAGGAACTTGCCCGCGCTGTGGATGACCAGATCGGCCCCATGTCTCAGCGGGCGGCAGAGAGCTGGGGTCGCGAAGGTGTTGTCGACGACGAGCAGGGCGCCGGTCGGACGGATGACGTCGGCGATCGCCGGGATGTCGGTCAGGGCCATGCCGGGGTTGGAGATCGTCTCGGTCAGCACGAGGCGCGTGGCAGGTGTCGTCGCGGCGGCGATGGCGGCTGGACCGTTGTCCCCGGCGACCGTGACGGCGATGCCGAACCGGGCCATGTGCTCATGGAGCAGGCCAACCGTGTCCTCGTAGCCGCCGGCGTTGACGACGACATGGTCGCCGGCGGAGAGCAGGGTCAGGAGCGTCAGCGAGATCGCGGCCATCCCGGAGGCGACGGCGTGGGCATCGGCGGCGCCCTCGAGTTCGGCGACGGCTCCCTCTAACGCGAGGACATTGGGCATCCCGTCTCGGGCGTACATTGGCTGGCCGGTCATCGCGACGGCGTCGGCGATCGACGCGTCGGCGAAGGCGAAAGCCGTGGTCTGGACGATCGACGTGCTGACCGGCCGGACCGATCCACCGGACTGCCCGGCATGGACCGTCCGGGTCCGGAAGGTGGGGTCCAGGGCGGACGATGGTTGGCCGCTGTCGGGATCGCCGAGATGCTGGTCGACCTGATGCACGTTCTCGCTCAACGGTCGGACCTTTCTGGACGTACTGGGGTGACCGGTGGATAGGGGACATGGTGCGCAGGAGACGGTGAATCCTGCCCTGAGGCGAATCATGCCCTGAACGGTAGCACCGGGTGTGTCCGCTCCCGGTAAACAGGGGGTATCAATCCGGAAACAGTCCAGGATCAGTCGCCATTGTCGGCGATGTCGATGGGAACGGGTCCGGTAGCGATCACGACGGAATTGCTGCCCGACGCGTTGGTCCCAAGAAACCACATTTACGTTACGTGCCTTCGGGCCGGGACGGATCATCGCCGGGACTGCGAGCCGCCCGGCGCGTGGCGAGCTCCGGCGACGGCCCTCTATATTAGAGTAATTGCTCTTGACACCGGCCGGATCCGGAGATACCCTGCTGTTAGAGTAATTGCTCTATCGTTGGGAGGACGGGATGGCGGCACAGGACACGAGGAACCGGGTGGTGACCGAGGCGATCCGGTTGTTCAACGCGCAGGGCTCGGCGGCGGTCTCCACCAACCACATCGCCGAGGCGGCCGGCATCAGCCCCGGTAACCTCTACTACCACTACCGCAACAAGGAGGAGATCATCCGGGCGATCTTCGACCGGGTCGACGCCCACTGGGCCGCGTCGTTCGTCCTGCCGGACGACCGGGTCCCGGCACTAGGAGATGTCCGGGTCGTGGTCCGTCAGACCTTCGCCGGGATCTGGACCTACCGGTTCTTCTACCGGGAGCTTGGCGCCCTGACCCGGCGCGACCCGGAACTGGCCGCCCGGTTCCGGACCCTCCGCGAGCGAGGGATCGCCGGGACAGAGTCGCTGTTGCGGGCGTTCCACGGAGCCGGTGTGATCGATGGGCCGGTGGACGACGATGACCTGCGCCGCCTGGCGCGGCTGATGATGCTGGTCGCCGAGTTCTGGCTGCCGTTCGAGGAGACGGGTTCGGCCGTCCCCGGGTACGAACCGATCGACGAGGGGGTCGCGCTGCTGATGCAGATCCTCGACCCGTACCTGGCCGACCGCGCGCTGGCGGGCATGGCCGGCGCGCGGTCGGCGATTCCCGCGCGGGAAGGAGGAGAGCGATGAGCAACGCACGCTTCCTGGCGTTCTGGGTGCTCGCGTTCCTCGGCTTCCCACTGGGTGGTCTGCTGGCCATCGAGACGGTCGGGGCGATTGACGGTGTCCGCTCGGGCGCACTGGCCGGGGCGCTGGCCGGGCTGGTGATCGGCGCGGCGCAGTTCCTGGCGCTGAGAGGACGCGTCCGGGTAGGACCGGCGTGGGTCCTGGCGACGGCGGTCGGTCTGGCCGTGGGCAACGCCACGGGAGCCGCTCTGACGGGTGCGGGCACCGGGATCGCCGACCTGCTCGTCACCGGCGTCGCGGCCGGTGTCAGCGTGGGGATCGCGCAGTGGCTGGTGCTGCGGCGGCACGAGCCGCTGGCGCTGCTGTGGCCGGTGGCGGTGTCCATCGCCTGGCCGGTTGGCTGGACGGTGACCTGGGCGATCGGCGTCGATGTCGAGCGGGGCTACGCGGTCTTCGGGGCCAGCGGGGCGCTGGTCTTCGCGGTGGTGACCGGTACGGTGATGACGCTCGTAACCAGCCGTTCGTCATCGACACCGCCCGTTTCCGGTCGGACCCGAGCGGCCCGGCCATGAGGACCTCAGCGATGACGACGAATGACGACGACACAGACGGAGACGGTGGGTTGCACGTCGTGTTCGGGACCGGGCCGGTCGGCCTGGCGGTCGTCGACGAGCTGGCCCAGCGAGGGCGCCGCGTCCGGGTCGTCAACCGGAGCGGCCGGGCGGTTGTCGGCGACGGTGTCGAGATCCTGGCCGGAGACGTCACCGACCGGTCGTTCGCCCGGACGGCGAGCGCCGGGGCGGCCGTCGTCTACTTCGCGTTGAACCCACCGTATGACCGGTGGCCCGAGGAGTTCCCGGGACTCCAGGCAGCTGTCCTCGACGGCGCGGCCAGGGCCGCCGCGAGCTCGCCGGCACGCGACCCCGCACGGCGAGTCCGAACAGCCAGCTCAGCCAGCGACTCATCCATCGACAGCACCGCGCCAAGCCGATCAACGACATCCGCGACCGACTCAGACCCGACAGGGTCGAGTAGGTGTCGCTGCATCCGCCAGGCCAGTGCCTGCGCCCAGGTCACCGAGGCCTCGGTCGACGTGCTCATCATGCATCCTCGCACCCATTCCGGACGAAGCTCGTCCTGCTCGACCCGGCGCCTGCTTGATGACCCGCCCCGCGACACATCAACAAGCCCGCGTCACTCCGCCGCGTGAGCGGCTGCTAACTCCGCCGCCGGCGGACTCATCCGGCAGCTGTCTCGCAAGCTCCTGGTCGCGCGGGACGCCTTCCGGACCAGGATTCATTCCTGGCACAGCAGCAGGGATCTTGACTCCGGTAACCCAGACGCCGATTCCGGCGCCCTGGTCAAGTTCGGAGCTCTCACGCCAGAGAAGGGCGACAGGCGGGGGCTGGACTGCGCGAAATGGTGGCTGACCCGGCCGGACCAGGCCGGGTTGGCCAGCTGGCTCGAGCGAATGGCGCTGACTCGATAACGTGCGACGCATGCCCATCAAGCTCGACAACGTCGGCATCGCCGTCCGCGACCTCGAAGCGACGATCGCCTTCTTCACCGACCTCGGGTTGACCGTGCTCGGCCGTGACACGGTCAGCGGGGACTGGACCGACACCGCCGTCGGCCTCGACGGCAACCACGCCAAGATCGCCATGCTCCAGACGCCAGATGGCAACGGTCGCCTCGAGCTCTTCGAGTACATCCACCCCGACGCGATCGAGACGCAGCCCACCCAGCCCAACGAGATCGGCATGCACCGCGTCGCCTTCTCCGTCGACGACATTGACGAGGCCCTCGAGATCGCCGCGAGGCACGGCTGCCACCCGCTGCGCGGCGTGGCGACGTACGAGGAGATCTACAAGCTCACCTACGTCCGCGGCCCCAGCGGCATCATCGTCATGCTTGCCGAGGAGCTGACGAAAGGCTGACCCAGGTCGATCCTCACCTGGTGCCCGGAAGGGCACGGCCGACACTTGAACGGCCTGGCGAGGATGCGTCACTCCGCCGCGTCGGCGCCGGACAGGCTTCCTCACCAGCCGAACACACGGCTGGCGGAACTGCCCGATGAGTTCGCTGCGATCGGGCGGTCGGTCCTTAGGAGCGACCCCATCGAGAAGGTCCTCGGACACGAGGAGTTGCCATGGCATCGGTACGCACGCGCCTGTGGTTCGGGAACGACAAGGCCGTCGAGGCGGCGAACTTCTATGCCGAACACGTCCCAAACTCGGCCGTCACGAGGGTGTCCACAGTGCGCCCGGACCCCGCCCGGGCCCGTTGCTGAGGTGATGGAGTTCACCGTCGCCGGACACGAGGTGGTCGGGCTCAATGCAGGTTAGGCATCGGCTCGTGGCATCACGGTTTCGGCTGGCTCGGCCCCACGCTCCTTTCCGCCGCGACACGGCGCCCCGGCATCAGGACGGCGCAGGCGAGCGGACGTATCCGGACTGCGTCAGACACGGCGTACTCGTCGGCATTTCGCTGACAGACTCGAGGAATGCCCAGGCAACCGCGCATCGAGCCCTCCGGCGACTTAGTGGCCCGGGTCGCCGCTACCGCCTTGTCGCTGCCCGACGCTTACGAGGAGGACGCCTGGACCGGTGTGAGGTGGCGGGTACGAAACAAGACCT
>CADCWK010000042.1 GCA_902806375.1 uncultured Thermomicrobiales bacterium | reverse complement strand
CGGCTGGCCGACCGCCAGCGTCTTTACCCAGGCGGCGGACCTGGCCCGCAGCGGGACGGCGCCGGAGGCCGGTCCCCGTCGTGGACCGCACGAGCTCGCGTTCATGACACAGCGGGAACGGTCCGAGCCGCTTGAACCCAGGGACAGCCAGCACCGGATCTCCGAGTCAGAAATCGGCGCCGCGTTTGGCCCGACAGGTTATGTCGGTCAGGCCGTCGATCGCTACGAGCACCGGCCACAGCAGGAGTACATGGCCTGGAAGGTCGCCGAGACCTTCAATCGCGGCGGCAACCTGATCGCCGAAGCCGGCACTGGAACTGGCAAGAGCATGGCGTACCTACTGCCAGCCACGATGCATGCCCAGGAGCACGGGGAGACGGTTGTCATCTCGACCAACACGCTGGCCCTGCAGGACCAGCTGTTCCGGAAGGACATCCCCAAGCTGCAGGCGGCGATTGGCTCTCTCGAGGGAGCGGCCGAAGCCGAGCCACTGCGGGCAGTGACGGTCAAGGGGAGGGGTAACTATCTCTGCCTGCGCCGCTGGTTCGCCAGTGCCCAGCAGCCGGTTCAGGACGCCGCCGAGGCCGGTCTCCGGGCCAAGATCTCACTCTGGCTGGGGGAGACCCAGACCGGTGACCGCGCCGAGCTTCGCCTTTCGCCCTCCGAGGAGATCCGCTGGCGCCAGTACTCGGCCGACGACAACGCCTGCCAACCGGGCCGCTGCGTCTTCCAGCAGCGCAACCAGTGCTTCCTCTTCCGCGCCCGGCGCGAGGCGGAGAGTGCCCACCTCGTGGTCGTCAACCACGCGCTGCTGCTGTCCGACAGCCTCTCCGGCGGAACCGTCCTGCCGGACTACCGCCGGCTCATCATCGACGAGGCCCATCACCTGGAGGACCAGGCGACGGTCCACTACGGCGTCAGCGCCAGCGAGCGCGAACTGACGACGCTCCTCGACGGCATCATCCGGACGGAGGGACCGATCCAGCTCGGGGCGATGATGGGGGTGGTCCAGTACCTCAACCGGCCCGACCAGACCATGTCCGACGCCGGCCGGAACCGGGCCGGCACCGCACTGGACCGGGCGAAGCAGTGCCAGGAGCAGGTCCAGCTGGCCCAGACGCACGGCCACCAGGTCTTCCGCCACGCCTTCACCCTGTCCACGCGGGACAGCGGGCGGCCGGGTGGCGACCGTTCGGTCCGCCTGACGCGGGACACGCGCGAGGAGTACGCCTGGATCGACATCCTCGACAACTGGTCGGTCCTCGAGCACGCCCTCAATGGCATCGACAACCATCTCAAGTGGGCCAAACGGACGCTCGATGACCAGGAGCCGGGCGGTGACTCGGACGACCTGACCATCAGCGCGTTCGACACCGTCTCCTCCGATGTCGAGAGTTCGATCCGGAGCCTCGGCGAACTCCTGGCCATCCTGCGCGATGTGATCGCGTCGCCGCGGGACGAGCAGGTCTACTGGCTGGAGCGGACCCAGCAGGGCGATTCGGTGACGTTCAAGTCCGCGCCGCTCGAGGTCGGCGGGCTGCTCCAGGACCGGCTGTTCAGCCGGATGGAGAGCACGATCCTGACATCGGCGACGATCACGACCGACGGCACGTTCGACTACGCGATCGACCACCTCGGGCTGCCGGACGCCAGGCAGGTGAACGTGCCGTCGCCGTTCGATTACCGGACGTCGGCCATGCTCTACCTCGCCGACGACATGCCGGAGCCCAACCAGCCGCTCTACCAGCGCCGCCTGCAGGAGACGCTCATCGAGACCTGCGCGGCGACGGGCGGGCGGGGCCTGGTGCTGTTCACCTCCTATGCGGCGCTCCAGGCGACGTACCAGGCGATCAAGGCACCACTCGAGGCGGCCGGGATCGTCGTGCTGGCCCAGCGCGTGGACGGCAGCGCCCGGCAACTGATCGACCGGCTCAAGCATGGCGAGCGGGTCGTCGTCCTCGGCACGTCGAGTTTCTGGGAGGGGATCGACATCGTCGGGGATGCCCTGAGCCTGCTCGTGATCACCAAGCTGCCGTTCAGCGTGCCGAGCGACCCGGTCTTCGCCGCCCGGAGTGAGGCGATCGCCGACGAGGGACGGAACGCGTTCGTCGACTATGCCGTCCCCCAGGCCGTGCTGAAGTTCAAGCAGGGTTTCGGCCGGCTGATCCGGAGTTCGCACGACCGCGGGATCTGCGTCGTCCTCGATCGCCGTATCCTGAGCAAACGGTACGGTCGGTCGTTCGTCGACTCGCTCCCCGAGTGCACGGTCGAGATCGGACCGGTCTACGATCTGCCCAGCATCGCGGCGAGCTGGGTCGGTCAGCGCGGCACGGGAGCGACCGGGAACCCGGATGCCGTCGACACCTCCTCTGCGGGCCGTCCCGCCGTCCGATTCCTCTAGCTCGTCGACCCGAGGGAGTCCCCCAATGACCGAACCGATCGACAGGAACCTGGCGCTGGAACTGGTCCGCGTGACGGAGGCCGCCGCCGTCCAGGCCGCCCGCTGGATGGGCCGCGGGGAGAAGATCAACTCCGACCAGGCTGCCGTCGACGCCATGCGCTCCGTCCTCAACACCATCGCCATGTCCGGCCTGGTCGTGATCGGGGAGGGCGAGAAGGACGAGGCGCCGATGCTCTATGTCGGCGAGGTGCTCGGCACCGGGGACTCCCCCCAGGTCGACATCGCGGTGGATCCGATCGACGGGACCAGTCTGCTCTCCAACGGGATGCCGAACTCGGTCGCCGTGATCGGTGTCGCCGAGCGCGGCACGATGCTCTCGTCGCCGGACATCATGTACATGGACAAGATCGCCGTCGGGGAGAAGGCCGCTGGACGAGTCCACATCGACCGGCCCGTCGTGGAGAACCTCCGGGCCGTCGGGGAAGCACTGGGCAAGGCGATGGACGACATTACGGTCGTCGTCCTGCAGCGAGACCGGCACGCCGACCTGATCGCGGAGATCCGCGCCGCCGGCAGCCGGATCAAGCTGATCACCGACGGCGACGTCGCCGGGGCGATCATGGCCGCATCCGACGACACCAGCGTCGACCTGATGCTCGGGATCGGCGGGGCGCCGGAGGCAGTCATCGCCGCCTGCGCGCTGAAGTGCCTCGGCGGCGACATGCAGGCGAAGCTCTGGCCCCGGAACGACCAGGAGCGCGAGACCGTCCGGATCAAGCAGATCGACACGAGTCGCGTCTACGGGCTCAACGACCTCGTCTCGGGGGACAACTGCTTCTTCGCGGCGACCGGGATCACGGACGGTGAGTTACTGCGTGGCGTGCACTACCTGGGCGGCGGCGGGGCGACCACGGAGTCGCTGGTCATGCGGTCCCGAACAGGGACCGTCCGCCGGATCCAGGCGACCCACCGGGTGGACAAGATGTCGCGGATGTGGCCCGCCAACGGCTGAGTCGCGGAACATCCATGCTCGCCCACGGGAAGATCGCCGGATGGCGGGCCGTGGTCCCGATCGGACAGACGCGCCAAACCCACACATCGTCCGGTCGTACCGCAGCGACACGGGGCGGCAAGAACCCTGAGACCCTTTTCGGTAATGCCTTCCCCCCCGAGGAGGGTCGACGACCCGGGGCTTACCTGAACCCTGGAGCCGAGCACCGTACCCTGCCGGCGAGCCGATTATTGACGGCCATTGCGCCGAATGGTACATTTCGGCTGCACCACACCCGGATGGACGACGATCTCTTCTGCCTTCCCCTCATCGTGCCAACCGTGTGCGCGTTCGCAACCCGCTCCGTTCCGACCCCAGACCGGTGTGTTGAGTCCGGCAACGCCTGCTGGCTCATCCTCCCAGCCATCCATCCCCCGCGTGGCGATGGGTGCGTTCACTGGACGCTGCGGTTCACTGAGCGTGACAACCCTTTCCCAGCTTCCCCCACTCGTCGCAGCGCCGTTCGGCGCTGGTCCTGGCCGCCTCCCACCCTGTGGTCGCGCGCTCTTCTCTGGAGGTATACGTTTGTCCGCCGAGGATACGACTGCTGCCGTGCTTGACCTTGGTCAGGCGACACCGGCACCGGCCGGCGAGGGCGAAGCGCCCCCGGTCAAGAAGACCCGCGCCCGGAAGCGGCCGGTCGCCGCCGAGTCGCCTCCAAGCGAGACCGCGACGGTCGAGGCACCGGCGTCCCATGCCGTCGACGGGACGCCCCAGGACGACGAGCGCATGGCGAGCGCGGCGACTCCCGACGTGGTGGACGAGCCGGCGCGTCCGAGGGCCGCGCGGTCGGTCAGGGCCCGAACCCCACGCGCGACGGCCCGGGCGGCAGAAGACGAGCAGGTCGTGACCAGCGTCGCGTTGACCCCGAGCGATCCCGGACCGTTCCGGGCAATCGACGATTTCGTCAACCAGATGGCCCGTGTCCGTGAGGACGCCGTCGACGACGCTCAGCCGGATATCCAGGGGACCGACGAGACCAGACGGACCGAACCCGATGAGCGCCCAGGCGACTCCACCTCTCCGGTGGGCGAGCGACCGCCGGCGACCCCGAGACCGGAGTCGGTCGTCGAGCGTCCCGTTCGCCGCCAGGTGACGACCTCACTCGACGCGCTGTTCGCCTCGGGGACGCTGACACCACCGGTCGAGCCCGTCGGCCGACGGCAGGCGATCCCGAATGCCGACGATCCGTCCACACCCCGCGTGGCCCGGACCCGGCGAAATGAGGACGGTCCACGTCCTGACCTGGCTTCCCTGGATCGTGCGATCGAGCGTGGGCTGCGGCGCCCCCTTGAGACCCAGCAGGGTACCCCGAACATCGATCGTCCGGGCCGCATCCTCGGCGATCGCCGGGTCGAGACCGACGAGTCCGGGCGTCCCGTCGACCTGAGCAGCGAGCGGGAGCATCGCCAGCAGCGGGTCGATCGCCCGGGGTTCACCCGCGGGCCGCAGGATCGGCCGGCCGGTGATCGAGGTCCAGCCGTCGGGCGGGAGCGTGACCGGTTCGAGCCGCGCCCGGTCCGATCGACCCGGCCGGAGCGTGACGGCTTCGTGCCGCGCGATCCCCGTGGGCCGAGGGACTTCGCTCCTGTCAACGGGGTGGATCGCCGCCAGCCACCGATGCCGGCCCAGACCCGCCCGCCCGTGTCCCCGCCCGCCATGGCGGCCATCCCGCAGCAGGCGCCGCGTCCGTCGGCCCAGCCCCAGATCACCATGCCGGACCTCGAGGCCAAGACGATCGAGGAAGTGAACGCGCTCGCGGTGGAGCTGGCCGTTACGGGCTACAGCCGGCTGAAGCGCCCCGAACTCCAGCTGCGCATCCTGCGGGCACAGACCGAGCAGGACGGCAACGTCTTCGGCGATGGCATCCTGGAGACGATCGAGGACGGTTTCGGGTTCCTGCGTGGCCCGCGACTCCTCCCGAGCCCCGACGACATCTACGTCTCCCAGTCCCAGATCCGTCGCTTCGGTCTCCGGACCGGGGACCGGATCTCGGGACAGGTCAGACCGCCAAAGGACAACGAGAAGTTCTTCAGTCTGCTCCGCGTCGAGGCCGTCAATGGCGTCGATCCGGATGTCGCCCGCAGACGACCGACCTTCGACTCGCTGACGCCGATCTTCCCACTCGAGATGATCGACCTGGAGACGGCGCCGAACATCCTGTCGACGCGCCTGCTCAACCTCATCGCTCCGATCGGCCGTGGTCAGCGCGGCCTGATCGTCTCGCCGCCCAAGGCCGGCAAGACGATGCTCCTCAAGTCCATCGCCAACGGGATCACGGCCAATAACCCCGACATGCACCTCATGGTCTGTCTGATCGGCGAGCGACCCGAAGAGGTCACCGACATGCGTCGCTCGATCGAGGGCGAGGTCATCTCCTCGACCTTCGACGAGCCGGTCGAGGATCACACCAAGGTGGCCGAGATGGCCCTCGAGCGGGCCAAGCGCCTGGTCGAGGCCGGTCTCGACGTGACGATCCTGCTGGATTCGATCACCCGGCTGGCCCGGGCCTACAACCTGGCCGTGCCGCCCAGCGGCCGGACCCTCTCCGGTGGTATCGACCCGGTCGCGCTCTACCCGCCGAAGCGGTTCTTCGGCGCCGCCCGCAACATCGAGGGCGGCGGCAGCCTGACGGTCGTCAGCACCTGCCTGATCGACACCGGCAGCCGGATGGACGACGTCATCTACGAGGAGTTCAAGGGCACCGGCAACATGGAGCTCCACCTCGACCGGAAGTTGGCCGAGCGCCGGATCTACCCGGCGATCGACATCCAGCGCTCCGGCACCCGCCGCGAGGAGCTGCTGCTGGACGACTCCACGCTGCGCCAGGTCTGGACGATGCGCCGCATGGTCTCCATGCTGGGTGGGTCCGAGGGCACGGAACTGGTCATCAGCCGCATGGTGAAGACGGCGACCAATGCCGAGTTCCTGGAGACCCTCAACAAGGACGTCTAGGTTCTCCCCGCGACCGCACGGTGCCGACGCGCGGACACGAGACTGGCCCGGACGTGATGTCCGGGCCAGTCTCGTGTCTGCCTCATCGTCCGGTCGACCCGTCTGACGGCTCGAACCGCCGGATCACGGGCCGCAGGGCCGCTGGGTCGATGGTCCCGTCCGCCGCGATCGCGTCCCACGCGTCGTCCCCGAACGTCAGGACCTCGACCAGCCCGTGCCGTGATTCCCGACGGAGGGCGTCCGCCACCGTCTCACCGAACGTGTCGCCGGGGCCTGACTGCCGCGCGAACACGAGGTGCCCGTCGCGCAGATGGCGGACCAGCCAGTGGACTTTCTGCCGCGAGGTGACGCCGCCCTCGGCCCAGAAGCGGGGAACCTGCACGGGACCGAGCGCGACGAGATCCGGCTTGTATCGCAGCCCCAGGTTGCGCTCGATCAGGAGGTCCGGGTATCGCTCGACGAAGAGGGCATAGAGCAGGGCCTTGAGCAGGACGTGCCGCTCGCTCTCTCCCGCGCTCTTGGCCAGGACGACCTTGCGCTGACCGACCCGCACGGTCAGCTTCCCGGCCAGGGCCCGCTCGCCCGGGCGGCGCATCGCGGGCAGCCTAGACGCTCCGTCCGGGCTGGAACGTGAGGGGGACCACCCGCCGGGGCCGCTCGTCCGGCTCGGTCATCCCGGGCGACTGCCAGACATAGGTCCGGTTCTCGACGGTCGAGCCGGCGAAGTGCGTCCCGTCGGCAGCCAGCGCGACGATGTTGACCTCGCTCGCGAACGGGTCGTCGAGCGCCTCCATGTCCCGCAGGGCCTGCGTGACGGCGTCCTCGAGGGTATAGCCGAAGCGCAGGAACATGACGACGCTGTGCGCCGTGGCGCAGCGGAACGCCATCTCGCCACGGCCGGTGCAGGCCGCCGCACCCCAGCGGTTGTCGCAGTAGTTGCCGGCCCCGATCACCGGGCTGTCGCCGAGCCGACCCGGATACTTCCAGGCCCAGCCAGACGTACTGACCGCGCTGGCCATGTTGCCCTGCCGGTCCCGGGCAAGCACGTTCACCGTGCCGTGCGGGGGCTCGTCCGGCGTCTCACCCAGCCCATACATCTCGTGGGTCCGCTCGGGGTCGGCGCTGAGGCGGGTCACCATCTGCATGACCTGGTCGAGGGAACGGGCCGACCCGTCGGCGACTCCGTCAGTGATGCCTTCGGACGACAGACCCTCCCGCCAGATCCTTTCGGTCTCGGGGTCGAGCAGATCGCGGCCGTCGTACCCCAGCTCCTGCGCGAGGCGCCGGGTGCCGTCACCGGCCACGAAGGCGTGGGGGAGACGGTCCATGACCGCCCGGGCCAGGTCAATCGCGTCCTGGTACCCCTGGAGCCCACCGACGGCGCCCGCTCTGAGGCCGCGACCTTCCATGATGCTGGCGTCCAGCTCGACCTCGCCGAGGATGTTCGGCAGGCCGGCGTACCCGACGCTCCGGTCACCCGGATCGGCCTCGACCAGGCGAGTAGCTGCGATCACCGCGTCGGTGGCGGAACCGCCGGCGGCGAGGATCTCGGTCGCGGCGGGCAGGCCGACCCGGCCATTGGCCGAAGCCACGACGATAGCCTGGATCGGATCACTCACCGGCGAGCCCGGCCATCGCGGCCACATCGTAGCCTGCGGCCGTCAGTGCGTCGTCGATCTCGGCGACGGAGGGCTCGATCAGCACCCGGTCGCCGATCAGCAGGGTCGGGACACTGCCGCGCCCGGTGATCGCGACCATCCGGTCACGGGCTCCGGTGTCGCTCTCGGTGTCGTACTCGACCCAGGGCAGGTTCAACTCCCCGAGCCGACCGCGGGCACGGTTGACGTCTGGGCAGAATCGCTGGCGCGCGTACATGACGATCTCGGGCCGGGCTCCGTCGGTCATTCTGCTGTTCCTTGTGGCTCGTGCGGATGAGTGGCTGGCACCTGCGTGCAATTGTCTCACCAACACCTTGGAGCGCGCTGCGGCTGTCGTCCCCCGGGGAACCGCTCACTCATGATGGCCCGGTGCAGCACAGTCGTCACGACCACCGCCAGCGGCGCCAGCACAGAAGGGATCCCGCCTAGAACGGTGCCTCGTCGATCGTCTCGTCCGGACCGATGTCGTCATCGTCTTCCCGCTCGTCGGCGGCGGGGTCCGCCAGCGGGAGACGCGCGAGATCTGTATCCACGGCGATCTGGCTGATGCGGAGTTCGGCCCCGGCGAGCAACTCCTGGCAGCGAGATGCCACGGCTACACCGAGTTCGTAGGCGGCGACAGTGTCGTCGAGGCCATGGCGCCCGGTCTCCAGGAACGCCACGATCTCGTCCAGTGTCGCTAGCCCCTCTTCGAACGTTCCCCCGAGACCCGTCGTTCGCCAGCCATCGAGCCCGGTCCGCTGTCCATCAGCCACGTCTCGCCGTCCTTCTCTGCGCGTCCGCGGTCGCAGCCGGGAGCCGTTCCAGCCCGGACACCGGCAGCATCTGCTGTCCGGGCGCAACGGACACGGGGCGCTTGCGTCGAACAAGACCCGGCCCCGGCCCGCCGGATCCTCCACCCGGCACCTCAGCCTCGTACGTGCCGCCCGCCGCGGCCACCGAGAGTCGCATCCCCGGTGATGCGAGGGCGGGTCCGTCGATGACCTGTCCCGAATCGCGGTCGGTCACGATCGAGAACCCGCGTTCCAGTGTCCTGCGTGGCGAGAGCGCACCCAGAACCGCCAGCGACGCGTCGATCCTGCTCCGCTCGCGCTCCATCCGCGTCCGACCGACCCGTTCGAGCAACGCGAGGCTGTTGTCGACGCTGACCCGCTGCCGCGCGATGACCAGCGCCGGGGACCGAAGGGCGAGTCGCCGTTGCCCGAGGTCCAGCGACCGATCCGCCAGCGAGACCGCGGACTGAGCCGCATCCTGAAGTCGCCGGAGATCGTCGAGGATGTCGCCCGCGATGGTGACGGCCGAGGGCGTCGCGATCTCGGCCGCGGCCGACGGAGTTGGCGCACGGACATCGGCGACGAGGTCGCAGATCGACCAGTCGGTCTCATGCCCTACCGCACTGATCGTGGGGACCCGGGAGCGGAATAGCGCCCGCGCCAGGGCCTCACTGTTGAAGGCGGCCAGATCCTCCGCCGAACCACCGCCGCGGCCGATGATGATCACGTCGATACCGTGGCCAACCTGGAGCGACTCGAGGGCGGCGACGAGCCCGTCCGGCGCGGCGTCTCCCTGGACGGCGCTGGGTGCAAGGACCAGTTCGGCCAGCGGGTAGCGGCGGGCGACGACGTGCTGGATGTCGTGCCAGACCGAGCCGTCGGGCGAGGTGACGACGCCGATCCTCGCCGGGAACGCCGGCAGGGGACGCTTGCGCGACGGATCGAACAGCCCGTCGGCCTCGAGCTGGCGGCGGAGGAGCTCCAGCCGCAACTGGTCCAGGCCGGCTCCGGCACCCTCCACCAGGTCGACGTAGAGCTGGAGCGTGCCATCGCGGGGGAAGACCGAGACGCGGCCGTGGACGATGACGTCGTCGCCATCGACCGGCGTGTACGCCGAGCGCCGGGCCTGACCCTTGAAGAGGGCCGATTTCAACTGGCCGTCGTCGTCCCGGAGGGTGAAGTAGACGTGGCCCGACCGGGCCCGGAAGACGTTACTGGCCTGACCCCGGACCCAGATCTCGTCGAGGAGAGGATCGGCCTCCAGTCGCTCCCGGATGTACTGTGTGAGGTCGCCGACGGCCCAGGGTCGGGTGCCGGCACCATCCATCACTGGGACGACGGTCCTGGCGCCAGCCGCAGGAGTTCCGAGCCGTACTCGACGCCCTGCCCGTTGGAGACGAGGATCTCGCTGACGATCCCATCCGCATCGGAGGCGATCTCGTTCATGATCTTCATCGCCTCGATGATCCCGATGACCTGGCCGGTCCGGACGGTATCGCCGACCTGGACGAAGGGCGGGTCCTGTGGGGTCGGAGCGGCGTAGAAGGTGCCGACCATCGGTGCCGTGACGACCTTGCCGGAAGGCGCGACGAGCGCCGGCGGAACGACCGAGCTCGGTGCCAGCGCGACCGGCGGCGCGACCGCTCCGGTCGGCGCGGCGGCGCCCCTGAGGCGGATCCGGACATCGAGATAATC
>CADCWK010000041.1 GCA_902806375.1 uncultured Thermomicrobiales bacterium | reverse complement strand
AGAAGCCCCATGCGCGCAGTCGTCATCAACGAGCCCCACAGCGTCAAGGTCACCGACGTCCCCGATCCGACCATCGGGCCCCGCGACGCTCTCATCAGGGTCATGGCGACCGGGATCTGCGGGACGGACCTCCACATCATCGACGGCGAGTTCCCGACCGCCTCCTACCCGAACATCCCCGGCCACGAGCTGGCCGGCGAGATCGTCGCGCTCGGCGACGAGGTCGCCGACGTCGAGGCCGGCGCCGTCGATTTCCGGGTCGGCGACCGGGTCGGCGTCGACCCCACGCTCAACTGCGGCGAGTGCTTCTTCTGCCAGCGTGGCCAGGGCAACCTCTGCGACCGGTTCGGCGCCGTCGGCCTGACCGCCCCCGGCGGCTTCGCGGAGTACGCCTCGGTGCCGATCCGGACGCTCTACAAGCTGCCGGACAGCATGAGCTACGCGACCGGGGCGCTGATCGAGCCGGTCTGCTGCGCCGTCCGCGGCTTCCACCGCCTCTCCCCGCAGATCGGCGAGACGTACCTGATCTATGGCGCCGGCCCGATGGGCCTCATCAACGCCCAGATGGCCCGCTTCAACGGCGCGTCGCAGGTCGCGCTGATCGACATCAACGAGTCCCGGCTCGACCGCGCCCGCAACGACTTCGGCATCGAGCACGTCGCGACGTCGCTGGCGGGTCTCCAGCACCTCGCGCCGCGTGGCTTCGACAACGTCATCGAAGCGACCGGCGTGACGCGGGTCGCCAGCATGGCGCTGGATGCGGTCATCAAGGGCGGCAAGCTGCTGCTGTTCGGCGTCTGCCCCCCGGGACAGAAGGCCGAGTACGACGCCTACCGGATCTACAACCATGAGTTGACGATCATGGGGACGATGGCGGTCCGCAACTCCTACGGCCCGGCCCTCTCGATCCTGGCGACCGACGCGATCGACTACGGGAAGATGGTCAGCCACACCCTGCCGCTGGCCGACTTCGAGGAAGCCGTCGACATCGCCCGCAAGGGATCGGGCATGAAGGTCCAGGTCGCTCCAAACGGCTAACCCAGTCCCGCTTTCCACCCCCTTTCCATCCCGAAAGCGTCCCTACCGGACCTCGTCGGATGGAGAGGGGGTTTTTCGTCGGTAGCCACCTGAGGAGGATCGGTGATGGATCGGTGTCAGCGTACGGACCCGCCACCAGCGGCAACCGAGATGGAGATGGTGCTCGCCTTTCTCGACCGGCAACGCGACACGCTGATCTGCAAGCTGGACGGGCTCGACGACGCGCAACTCCAACGGCAACACGTCCCTTCGGACCTGACGCTCCTGGGGATCGTCAAGCACCTGACGGACTGCGAGCGGTCGTGGTTCCGCGAGGTCTTCGCCGGCGAAGACCTCGCCCACCTGTGGGACCCCGCCGACCCGGATCGCTACTGGCGGATCGAGGCTGACGACACCTCGGCCGGACTCATCGCGGATTACCGGGCTGAGTGCGGGATCGCCAACCAGATCGTCCAGGATCACTCGTTGGACGACACGGCCCAGGGCGGCAATCCGGTTCCAGGGCAGGAACTGACGCTGCGCTGGATCGTGCTGCACCTGATCGAGGAGACCGCCCGGCACGTCGGCCACGCCGACCTCATCCGCGAGTCGATCGACGGCCAGACCGGTGAATAGGACTCGCCACGACCGTCCCCGGAGGACGACGCACGATGGGTGACCGCGACCGCCAGAAGCCCCCACCGCCCGGCCCCGAGAAGGACATGCTTCTCGGCTTCCTCCAGTACGAGCGCGAGACCATCGTCTGGAAACTCGACGGGCTCGACGAGGAACAGCTCCGTCGGCAACACGCGCCGTCCAGCCTGACCCTGCTCGGGCTTATCAAGCACCTCACCGACGTCGAGCGGACCTGGTTCCGCGCCCGGTTTGCCGGCGACGACGACGAGGACGGCTGGGACCCGGAACGACACTGGCGCATCGGACCGGACGACACGGCGGCCGAACTCATCGCCGCCTACCGGGCGGCCTGCGCGGAGTCGGACCGCATCGTCCAGGCACATGCCCTCGATGACGTGGCAGCGAAGACGCCGCCGCACCGACCGGGTGTCACGCTGGGCTGGATCCTCATCCACATGGTGCAGGAGACGGCCCGGCACGTCGGGCATGCCGACCTGATCCGGGAGTCTATCGACGGCCAGACCGGAACATGACCCGTCAGCCTGCCAGCGCAACGACCGCCGGCAACGCCGTCCGCGACCAGTCGTTCGGCAGTTCCCCGCCCGACCAACCGTAGTACTTCGCGGCCAGCGACTCCCGCGCTGCCCGGTCCTCATCGGCGGTCGCCCGTCGCGCCGTCGCGGTGTACGTGACGCCCGAGATCCGGAACGTGACCGTTCCGTCGCGGTCGATATTCCGGACCCAGTCGGCCCGGTCGCCACCGCCGGAGAGCAGGTAGAGCGTCCGGCGGTCATCGGCGACGCCGAACCAGATCTCGATCTCGTGGGCATGGCCGGAGACCCGCCCGGTCGTCACCAGATACCCGTTGCGCTCGGCCAACTGGGCGTCGGTCAGGGGCAGCGTCATCGTCAGACCTCCCGCACGCGGGCCCGCCGCAGCGGGGCGAGCACCCGCGCCAGTTCGAGGACCTGCGTCATCATCGCCTCGACCCGTCCCCGGGTCGCCGGTTCGATGAAGCGCCGGGCTGCGACATCGACCGAGCCGTTTGGGATGACGACGGTCGTCGGAGCGATGTTGCCGTTCAGGCTCCGGGTCGTATGGTCAAGGGCGGTGATCGTGTTGACCGCCGTCGGACCGCCGACCGACATCAGCCCGACGGCCTTGCCCGTCAGGTAGGGCGGCTGGTCGGCGCCGAGGAACTGGAGATAGTCCAGCGCGTTCTTGACCGCCCCGGATACCGTGCCGTGGTACGTCGGCGAGCAGAGCAGGATCGCGTCGGCGGCCCGGACCTCCTCCAGCAACCAGGCCAGCTGCGGCCCGTACGCCTCGACGCGCAGATCGGGGTTGTAGATGGGGAAGTCCAGGTCGCGGACGTCGACGAGCACCGTCCGGGCGCCAGCGTCGGTCGCCATCGCCAGCGACGCCTCCATGACCATCCGGCTCTGCGCACCCTGGCCCATGCTGCCTCCGATCCCGACGAGCCGGAGCGGGAGATCGTCGCTGGGCTGGTTCGACCGGTCGAAGAGGCTATTACCGTCGTTCCGCATCCCGATCCTCACGTTCCTGCCGGTCGATCCTTCACGTCCTGGTGTCACGGTGACGCGCGGTTCGCACGTGGCTCAGGCCCGGTCGGGCTGGCCGTCCCAGCGCGTGACCAGCTCGGTCAGTTCGACGACGTTGCCATCGGGGTCCGTGACGTAGAGTGCCACATTGCCCTGCGCGAAATGCCGCCACTCCGTCTCGTACGCCGCCCGCCCCAACCGCTCCGCCATCGCGGCCAGCGTGCCCGGCAGCACCCGGAGGGCGAAGTGGACATGCGACCCGCCACGGCCCTGGTGGATCGCATCGACGCCGCCGGTCTCGACCGGCCACAGTCCCAGGAAACCGCCGCCACCGAGTGCCAGCCACGTCGCGGTGCGCGGCGGTTCCCAGCGATCGACGACCGGCATCCCGAGGACATCGGCATAGAATCGCTCGGAAGCCACCAGGTCGGCGACCTCGAGCGTCAGTTCGTAGACTCCCTCGGTCGGCGCGGTCACGGGTACGGTCGTCTGGCTCGTCATCACTCGCCTCGCTCCCAGCGGAACCGCAGCCCGCCGCGGCCATCACTCTCTGGCATCAGGATAGAGACGCCGGCCCAATAAAGCAAGCGATCGCTTTTTATACTGTCCCGCTTGCGTAACCCATCTATACTCCCCGCCAGATGATCAACCCTCTGGAGCACCGATGACCCCCTCCGACCGATCTGCCCCCGAAGCCACCGCCAGGGACGTCCCGACGCTGAAGACCGTCGGACAGGCGTCCGCCGCGGTCCGCAGCCTGCCGGACGGCCGGCGTCGGATCGTCTCCGCGTTGAAGCGGCAGGGTGAACTCGACGCTGAGGCGATCGCCCGGGCCGTCACGATGACCCCCAGTGGCGTCCGCCAACACATGGCGGCACTGACCCGCGACGATCTCGTTACCTTCCGGACCGAGGCGGCCGGCCCCGGCCGGCCGCGCTACCTCTACCGGCTGACGGATGCCGGGGATGCCCTCTTCCCGCGCCGCTACGCTGACCTGACCAATGAGCTGCTCGGGTACCTCGCCGACGAGGACCCGGAGATGCTGCGGCGCATCTTCGAGCGCCGGGCCGAGCGCCGCCTGGCCGACGCCCGCGTCCGGACCGATGGGCTGGGACTCGAGGAGCGCGTCGCCGAGATCGCCCGGATCCTGGACGACGACGGCTACCTCGCCGACTGGCTCCGGCAGGACGACGGCTCCTATCTCGTCCGCGAGCACAATTGCGCAGTGCTCAACGTCGCCCTCCGCTTCGGCCACGCCTGCGGGACCGAGTTGCAGTTCCTGCGGGCCCTGCTGCCCGACGCCACGGTCGAGCGCGTCGCTCACCGGGTGGCCGGCCAGCACGCCTGCGCCTACCTGATCACGCGCAAGCCCTAACGACCAGGCTCGAGACATCGACCGGTCACCGGTTTCCCGTGGTTCCCATCCCCACTGGCTCTGGCGCACTGGACCGGCGCCAACCGGGCAGGGCATGGGCCGACCAGCGGCCATCGCGCTCGGTGACCTCGACCGGGATGCCGAAGCAGGCGGAGATGGGGTCGCTGGCCAGGATCTCCGCCGCTGGCCCCTGCGCGACTGACTCCCCCTTCGCCATCAGCATCGCCCGGTTGGTCCCGGACGGCAGGTCCTCGAGGTGGTGGGCGACGACGACGATGGCGAGCTCCGGGTCGGAGACGCGCAGGTCGGTCACGGCGGCGAGCAGCGCCTCGCGGGCCGGCAGGTCCAGCCCGGTCGCTGGCTCGTCGAGCAGCAGCAGGCGGGGCCGCGTCATCAGCGCGCGGGCGATCCGGACCCGCTGCCGCTCCCCCTGGCTGCACGTCGCCAGGGTACGGTCGGCGAGGTCCAGGCAGCCGAGCTGGTCCAGCAGATCCATCGCCCGCGCCTCCTCGGCCGGCCCGAGCCGGTCCCACTGCGGCTTGAGCGACCCGGTCAGCCCGGTCAGGACCGCAGCCGAGCAGGTCAGCTCGTCCGGCAACCGGATGTTCGGGTCGACGACGCCGATCACCTCCCAGAGGCGGAAGACCATCGTCGCACCGAGCCGACGGCCGAGGATTGAAACGATCCCGGACGACGGGTGCCGCCGGGCGGCGGCCAGCGACAGGAGCGTGCTCTTGCCCGCCCCGTTCGCGCCGAGCACGGCCCAGTGCTCACCGGCCCGGACCTCCCACGTGACGCCGCGCAGCAGCTGGGCGCCCTCGGCCGTCCAGACCCGGACATCGTCGAAGGCGAGCACGACATCGGACGGCGAGGTGCCATTGGCATCGGTGCGGGAACTCACCTAGACCGCCTCCCCGACCGGGACCGGCCGGGCGGGGCCGGAGAGGTCCCAGGCGACGGTCGGGTTCTGCGCGGTCAGGATCGCCCCGGCCGGTTCCACGCCGAACGTCTCCGCCAGCCCGTCGATGATGGCCGATCGCATCGCCTCGACGGTCCCCGGCTCCGCCCGCTCGATGGCGTCGATGGTCTCGGACATCACGATCACGCTCGTCGTCGCGGGCGTCACCATCGCCTCGACGCTCTGCCGCCAGGCGAGGTGCCGGGTCAGGATCGTCGCGCCGATCGCGTAGCCGATCTCGCCGGGGGCAACCGGCTCCGGCGCCCCGGCGCCAAGGACGTGGAAGCGGTCACCGTCGCGGGTCATGCGCAGTTCGAGGTGGCCGCCGTCCCGGACGAGATCGCCGGCGTCGAACGCTCCGGCCGGCAGGACATTGGCCAGCGAGACGCCGTTGTACCAGTCGACCAGCGGGTTGATGATGAACGGCTCACCCCCCTTGATCGCCCGGCGGACGATGGACTCGATCGCGACGGGGTGCTTCTTGGGCGAGACGCCGATGCTCGTCATCTGCGTCCGCCATGGGGCGACCCGGTGATGCGACTGGGCGCTGCCCAGGCCGGCGAACCGGGCCGGGGTCGCGTCCCAGATCTCGCGCCAGCGCTGCTCGATGTCGGGGCGCGGTACGCTGTTGTCGATCCCGGTCGCGACGACCGCGACGATGCGCACGTTCGGCAGCCGCTCGAACACGTCGGGATGGATCGAGAAGGTCAACATCGGGGAGGGATCCTCGCTGGCAGGGGTACTCCGGAACCGGCTGAGTATATCAGCCCGTCCCCGGCCGACCGGAGCGGGAAGCGGAGAAGAGACGATGACCCAGCCGACGGACGAGGACGTGATCGCGGACGCCATCGCGCGTGGCGAGGCGATGGAGCGGCCAGGGACGGTGACCGAGGCGCTCGCGTTCTTCGCGGATCTCGTCGCCCGCTTCCCGGAGGACAGCCGGGTCGTATTCGCCCATGCCGGCGCGCTGGACTACGCCGGGCGGGAGCACGACGCCGCGACGGAGTACCGCCGGGCGATCGCGCTCGGGCTGCCCGCCGATCTCCGCTCCCGGATGTACGTCCAGTTCGGCAGCACTCTCCGCAACGTCGGCGACAGGGCCGGAGCGGTCGCGCTCCTGGAAGAAGGTCACGAAGCGTTCCCCGACGACCTGGCGATGGCCTGCTTCCTCGCCCTGGCCCGGCACTCGGCCGGGGAGCAGGCAGAGGCCCTTGCCGGGCTCATCGACGCGCTGCTGCACGTGGACGCGAGCGGCAAGGGGCTGTTCGAACGCTACCAGCGGTCGCTCGGCGCCTACGCGGCCGATCTCCGGGATCAGACACCGTGACGGTCCAGTCGGCCGGGCAGCATCGGCACCCATCGCCGGGGAGCGCGCCGTTCGCAGGGGCCTCGCTCGCCCTGTCCGCGCCGTGAGACGCCATGTGGCATGGGAACAACCCCCCACCAGCAGGGTCGCCCTCGACCCCATCGTCCGGTCGGTGACCTCCGGGCCCCGACGCATCCGGCAACTATCGGAACAACCCGACGGCGAACTTCTTGGCGCCTGACGGCGCGGATCGACCGGGCCATGTCCCAGCCTGACGTGGCCGCGTTCGAGGACGACCCGCCTTATTCCGGCGGCAGGCCCCACGTCTCGGAGATCCGGGCACCCCGGACCTCGCGGACACAGAAACCCGCCTGGCAGCCGTTGGCCGGGCAGTCGGGCGTGCAGAGGTGCGTCCGGCCACAGGGGTGGCACAGCGACGCCGCGCAGAGGCCGCACCACCCGAACGGTTCGCCGAGGGGCACGCCGCAATCCCGGCACGTCCTCGGGCCGGGGTCCGCGAATCCCGCTGGCGGCTCGCTAGATGTCGTCAGAACGGATCCCCGCGATGTTCTGGGCGGCGCGGGCCGAGGACGGCACGTAGATCAACCCGGTGACGCGGCCATTGCCGTCGGTGCTGAGCCGCAGCTCCATGTCCGGGTCCATGATCGTGTTCTGCAGGTTGCGGTTGAGCTCGGCCGCCGTGTGCGAGACGAGGTAGACCGAGACCTCGGCGACGTGCCGGGCCGTCCCGAGCCGGTTGCCCTCGTCGTCGTAGATCATGCTGCCGTTGAGTTCTCCCCCGGTCGCCTGCACCGGTGGGGCCGCCTGCTGGGGCGCGGCGTACTGCTGCTGCTCGGGCGCCCCGCCCTGCTGTTGCTGCTGGGCCTGCTTCTCGTCCGACCCGAGGAGCTGGTCGGCGAACTTCTTGACGACGAACTGTCCCGCTACCCGCTGCATGGTGATCTCCAGATCGACCGGTGAGACCCGGTTCCCGGCGCCCGCGACCGGGATGGCCGACCGGGGACGCCCGTATCATGACCCGTATAGCTTACTCCGACCGACACCACCGGCAGTACCCGGACTGCCCTGCCCGCACGATCAGTCCGCCGCCCGCCCGCCGGCCAGCCGCGCGACCGTCTCGTGGGAGATCATCGCGTGGGCGCCCTTGACCCCGTTGACCATCTGCGTCACCCGGAGATCGACCACCATGCTCGCCAGCCCGAGCGCCCGCTGGCGGTCGAGGCCGAGTCGCTCACCCATCAACGAGAGCATGTCGTCCATCGCCGCCCAGACCGCCTCGTCGAGATCCTCGTTGAAGCCGAACGTCAGCCAGTGGGTCGGCGTCCGGGCCCGTGGGGTGGTCAGGGGCATGTCCGTCAGCACGTCGAAGCGCAGGGTCACGCGGTCCATCGGGCACTCGATCGCCGTCCCGCAGATCTCGCCGTCGGACTGGGCCGCATGGCCGTCACCGGCCGAGAACAGCCCGCCCTCGACGGCGATCGGCAGGTAGAGCGTGCTGCCGGCCGTGAGCTCCTGGCAGTCGAGGTTGCCGCCCTGCGCCCGCGGCGGGCTCGTCGGGACCGGCGCCGCCGAGGCGGGGGGCATCCCCATCACCCCAAGGAACGGGTGCGTCGGCACCTCGTGGCCGAACTGGTCGCGGCAGATCCCGGCCGCGGCATCGACGGTCCAGCGCATGGTCAGGCCCGGCACGTCGGTCAGCCGGAGCCGCCGGTTGAAGGGACTGTCCCAGCCGCCGACCGGCGTCGCGCCCCAGGTGCCGGGGACGACCTCCTCGATCCCGACGGCGAGCGTCATGCCGGGCTGGGCGCCCCGGATGGCGATCGGGCCGCAGAGGGCGTGACCACCGTCCGTCTTCGGGTCACGCGGCACGAACGGTGGGGCGTCATCGGTGTCGCCGGACGGAGCGTCGCGGCGCCAGCCGGCCTCGAGGGTCGACATGGTGACGCGGTCGCCGGGATCGATCGTCAGGAACGGCGCCCGCGACGCGTCGAAATTGCCGTGGAGCGAGGCCCGCTCCGGCGTGATGGTGTGGTCGGCCAACGGAGATCCCCTTGCTGGTTTGCCGGTATCGCCACGGTCGCGCCCGGTCCCCTGGGACATCTTACCGGTCAGCCGCCGGTTCGCGGCCACCGCTCACCGTGCCAGCCCATCTCCCAGAAGGCGAGCTCGTAGCGGCTCGAGGTCAGGAACGCCTGGGTGACGCGGCCCATCGCCTCGCCGCCCAGCCCCTGTGTGTGAGTGTCGAGCAACTCGCGGCACCACGTCGCCAGTTCGGCGAACTCGGGTGAGCCATACGACGCGATCCAGCGGGCGTAGCGTGGGTCGTCCGGCAGACCGCGACCTTCCAGCACCTGACCGACCTCGCTGTAGCCCCACATGCAGGGGAGCAATGCTCCGATCAGTTCGGCGAAGTCGCCCGTACTGGCCGTCCGGAGGAGAAAGTCGGTGTACCCCTGCGTCGTCGGGGCCTTCTCCTCCCGTCCCAGTTCCTCGACGGTCCCACCGAGCTCGACGACCAGCGCCCGGTGCAGTTCCATCTCGGTCTCGAGTGTCTCGTACAGCAGCCGGGAGAAGCGGGTCATCGTGGCGAGGTTCGGCGACCGGGCGGCGGCCATCGCGAAGACCCGGGCGTAGTCGATCAGGTAGAGGTAGTCCTGCCGTAACCAGAACGCGAACCGGTCGGGGTCAAGCGTCCCGTCGCCGATGCCGCGGACGAACGGGTGCTCGTGCTGGGCATTCCAGATGTCGCTGGCACGGGCGCGGAGCGATTCGCTGACCGGAGCCGTCGTGATGATGGACATGGCGAGACCTCGTCTGGGCAGGGAATGATCCCGTGACCAGGCAGCAAGACGGGTGGATGGCTCTTCCCGGCTGTCCGCCGCACATGGCGTACCAGTCCGACCCAGCGGCGATCCCGCTGGCCTCCGCCCGCTGCGTCTCAACCCTGGACGCTACCGATGCGTTGGACCCTGGTCGCTGAGTTCGACGAGATGGACGCCGACGCTGTCGACTTCGCGGAGCACCCGGTCGACCATCGACGGTGCCCGGACGCGCTGCCACCAGCTCTGCGGCCGGTGACCGAGGACGAGGACGGTCGCGTTCTCATCCCGGCAGATCTTCGCGATCCGGCTGGCCAGCTCTTCCGGCGACATCGGATCGAGACCAGTGTGCTCGATCGCGACGACCGAGGCGCCGAGGTCGTCTACCAGCCGGAGATTGCGCTCCCTGCCCTGGCGCAGATCGACGGGCAGGTCGACCGTCCCAGCCGGCGGCATGACGGTCACCGCGACCAGTTCACCCCGCAGTGCGCTGGCCAGCCGCCAGGCGTGCCGGACCACGGTCGCCGACTCGATACGGTCGTCCATCACGACGATGACGCGCTCAGCCGTCGGCCAGACCGCGTCGATGTCGTGGGCCCGCATGTAGCCTTCGAGCCGTTCGTCGACCTCGTCGGCCGTCCGGCGCAGGGCCAGCTGGCGCAATGCCGTCAGATTGCCGGCCCGGAAGAAGTTCCGCATCGCCTGATCGGCCCGGCCCGGCGGGTAGACCTTGCCCTGCTCCAGCCGCTCGAGCAGATCCTCGGTCGGAAGGTCGATCAGGTGGACATCCGTCGCATCGTCGAGGATGCGGTCCGGGACGGTCTCCCGGACCTGAACGCCGGTGATGCCGAGCACGATGTCCTGCAGCGATTCGATGTGCTGGATGTTGAGCGTGGTGACGACGTCGATCCCGGCGTCGCGGATCGCCTCGACGTCCTGGTAACGCCGGCCATGCTCCGAGCCGGGCGGGTTGGTGTGGGCCAGCTCGTCGACGAGCACGACCGCGGGCCGCCGCCGGAGGATCGCCGCGAGGTCCA
>CADCWK010000040.1 GCA_902806375.1 uncultured Thermomicrobiales bacterium | reverse complement strand
CGGGGACGACGGCGTGGTCAATCCCCGGCGCGGCCTTGATCCCGACCCGGGCGACCCGGTCGGCGAGGGCTACGCCCCAATCGAGCGGCGGTTCCGATGCGTTCGGACCCATCCGGCCCCCGGCGCCGCGCCGGGCCGGGTCGATGAAGACGCCGTCGATACCCGACAGGTCGGCGTCACGGACATCACCGAGCCACGGCGTGACACGGTCGCCCACGCCGTAGACCCCGGCGTTCAGTTGGGCCATCCGGAGGTGCTCGGGGTCCAGGTCGACGGCCAGCACGTCGGTGACCGCGGCCAGGGCGATCAGGTCGCCACCGATCCCGGTGCAGAGATCGGCGATGCGGCTGATCCCCCGGAAGCGTTCGGCGTGGCGGCGGCTGATCGGCTCGGCCGTCGCCTGCTCCAGCCCGGCGCGGGTCAGCCACATCGCGTCCGCACGGCCGAACTTGGCCCGGGCGGCGATGCGGAGGTCATGGAGCGCGAAGGCGGCCGCGACCAGCGCCGGGTCGTGCCGGCGCCGCAGCCGCTCGCTCGTCCGCAGCACGGCGCTGGCCGGGATCGGATCCGGCCCGAGCGCGGCGAGGATCGCGTGCCCCTCGGCTGTAGCGAGCCGGTCAGCGAGCAGCATCGTCACCATGGACGTGGGCGAGGTCGGCGTCGGTGTCGGTCTCGCCGACCGGGTGCAGCCGGCCGGTCGCCACGTCGAAGATCAGGCCGTTGACGGTGATGTCCTTCGGCAGCAGCGGGCTGGCCCGGATCTTCGCCACGTCCTCGCGGACGCTCTCGTGGAGGTCGGCGAAGGTCAGGAAGTCGGTCGACTCGCCCGGGTCGACCCCGAGGTGCGCCAGCAGGTGGTGCCGGATCGCGGCGTTGTCGAACCGGTTCATCCCGCAGTCGGTGTGCTGGATGACGAGGATCTCCCGCGTGTCGAGCAGGTTGGTCGAGACGACCAGGGAGCGGATGGCGTCGTCGCTGGCCCGGCCGCCCGCGTTGCGAATGACGTGGGCGTCGCCGAGCCGGAGCCCGAGGACGGGGAACAGCTGGATCCGGGCATCCATGCAGGTCAGGATCGCCAGCCGCCGGGCCGGTCGCAGTGGCACGTCGGTGGTGCCATGCTCCTCCGCGTAGTGCCGGTTCGCTTCGAGGATCGCTTCGATCTCTGACATGACGTTGCTGCTCCTGATCGACCCGGATGCCTGTCCATACGGACCGCGGCGACCGGACGAACGCGATGCCTCACGCCGGCGGGCGGTGGCCGCGTCGCGGCCCGGCGCCTCCTCGACTGGTGCAGCGGGGATCATACCGGACCGCTCCCCTACACTCACGGTCGTTTGGCCTGCTAGAGTCTGCGTTCGTGCCCATGCGGGAATGCGGAGCGGTCGGGTCGGGGCGGCGGATGCCGCGCCAGTGTCTGGGAACAGGGGTGCATGGTGCGGCAGATCACGCTGGTCCAGCTCGGAATCGGGACGGTCGGGGGAGAGGTCATCGAGCAGGTCGTCGCCAACCGGGACCACTGGCGGTCGGCGCTGGGGATCGATGTCCGCGTCGGGGCGATCGTGACCCGGGCCGGGGCGGTCGTCTCGGCCAGTGGCGGTACCCTGCCCGACGAGGTCCTGCTCGGGATGGTCCGGGGCCGACGCGAGGGGACGACCGACGCCGCCCTGACCGGCGCGCCGATCGACGTGATCGCGCCCGTCCCGGCCGTCGAGCGGCTGGCCGACGCCGGCCCGGTGGTCGTCGTCGATGCCAGCGCCGGGGAGGACGGTGTCCCGCTGCTCGTCGCCGCGCTGACCAGTGGCGCCGGCGTCGTCCTCGCGAACAAGGCGCCGCTCGCCCTGCCGTGGGACGACGCCGCCAGCCAGCTGCTCTGGGCCGAGGCCCGCTCCGGCGGCCGGGTCCGCTACGAGACGACCTGCGGTGCCGGCCTGCCCATTATCTCGTCGCTCCGCTCGCTGCTCGACACCGCCGACGAGATCACCGAGATCCAGGGCACCGTCTCGGGGACGTTCGGGACGATCTTCTCCGATATCGCGGCCGGCCAGTCGTTCGGTGACGCCGTCCGCGACGCCGCCGCCCACGGCTACACCGAGCCCGACCCCCGCGACGATCTCAGCGGACTCGACGTCGCCCGCAAGGCGCTGATCCTGGCCCGGACGATCGGCAGGACCTACGACCTCTCCCAGATGGAGATCGAGAGTCTCGTCCCGCCCGCGCTGGCCAGCACCGACATCGACGTCCCGGCCTTCCTGGCCCGGATCGGCGAGCAGGACGCTACCATCGGCCGGCTCGCGAGTCAGGCGACCGAGGCGGGCGGCACGCTCAAGTACGTCATGACCGTCGGCCACGACACGATCCCCGCCGTCGGTCTCCGGACGGTCCCACAGCGCGGCATCCTCGGCGCCCTGCACGGGCCGGAGAACGTGGTGGTGATCCGGAGCCGCCGCTACGACGAGTATCCGCTGGCCGTCTTCGGTCCCGGCGCCGGGGCCGGGGTCACGGCCGCCGGGGTCCTGGCCGACGTGCTGGCCCTCGCGCCCGTCATCGCCTGACACCGGGTGACGCTGGCGACATCGGCGACGCGTCGACGGGCGCGAGGAGCCACCGCTCCGGCCGGGTTCGCGGTCAGGTTCGACCGGAGGGCCAGCGCGTGACGCGGGACGGCATGATCGCGGGGTATCGGCGTCTGCTGGCCATCCCGGACGTCCGCGGCTTCTTCCTGCCGGGTCTGGTCGCCCGGTTCCCACTGGCGATGCGTCCGATCGGCTGCATCCTGCTCGTCTCCGGGCTGACCGGGTCCTATGCCCTCGCGGGGGCAACCAGCGCCGCCCTCACCGTCGCCCAGGCCATCGCGAGCCCGCGCCTCGGGTGGCTGGCCGACCGTCTCGGGCAGCGCCGGGTGCTGCTGCCGGCGCTGGCCGGGCACGCGCTCGGCCTCGCAAGCTTGATCCTCGCCGCGCAGCTCGGCGCACCGGTCTGGCTCCTGCTCGTCACGGCAGCTCTGGCCGGGGCGACGGTGGCACCGGTCAACGCCATGGTGCTGGCCCGCTGGACACATGTCATCCGGCGGCGGGCGACGCCCGGCGACGAGGGAGCCCTGCTTGGCCGGGCCTACGCGCTGGAGAACGTCGGGACCGAGGTGTTCTTCGTCGTCGGACCGTTCCTGGTCACCCTGCTCGCCCTCGGCCTGTTCCCGGCGGCCGGGCTGCTGGCCGCCCTGCTGTTGACCGTCGCCGGTGGGGTGCCGCTGGCCGCTCACCGTCCGTCAGAGCCGCCGCCGGTCGCCACTGGTCCCGGTGCGGGCGCGCTCAGGGTCACCGGTCTACGGGTCATCATGCTGAGCTTCATCGGGAGCGCGACGCTGTTTGGGGCGATCGAGGTCGGACTCGTCGCCTTCGCCGACGAGCAGGGCAGGCCGGCCCTGGCCGGGCTGCTGATCTCGCTGTTCGCGGTCGGCAGCCTGGTCGCCGCCCTGACGTACGGTGCCCGACAGTGGCGCTGGCCGCCCGAGCGCCGGTTCGCCATCGCGGTCGGGTGGCTGACCGCCGGGACCGTTCCGATCCTGCTGGCGCCGGATCTCCCGTGGATGGCGCTGGCCGTCATCGTGGCCGGGGTGGCGATCGCGCCGGCGGTGATCGCTGGCAGCACCCTGATCGAGGCACTGGTGCCGCCCGCCGTCCTGACCGAGAGCTTCGCCTGGTACACGACGGCGACGGCCATTGGCCTCGCGGTCGGCGCGGCGGGCGCTGGCTGGCTGGTCGATGGCTATGGCAGCCGGGCCGCGTTCGCCGTCGCCAGTGCCGGTGGGGCCGTCTCCCTCACCGTGGTGCTGGCCGGCGGCCGCTGGCTCACGACCGGAGCGACGGGCGACCGGCGCGGCGGAGGGTGACCGGAACGGATCGACACAGCCGTCGACGAGGGACCGGGCTCCGTGGCTGATCGCCGGGACGCTCCGTCAGCGGGGCCCGTAGCGGCAGCCACCATCGGCAGCGGGTGCTGGTGGTACGGGACATGCCCCGCCGCGGATGGTGTGCTGGTCAGCCCCGATGCATCCTGGACGACGGAGAAGCGACACCATGACAGGACACGATGGGAGACGCCTGGGCGGCGACCCCGACAGCGCGGCGACCGGCCGGCCCGGCTCGCTGGACGATATCGCCAGTGATGGCGACAGTCTGCTGGGTGACGGCACCAATCAGGGCGAGGGCGTCGTCGGCGACCTCCCGGAAGCGCTCCGGTTCGGCGATGTCGAAACGGTCGAGCGGGATGGCGATGTCCCACCGGGCGACGAGGTCACGCTCCCCGGACACGAGGACGACCCATCCTGGCCGCTTGGATCAAAACCCAAGGCTCCGTGATACGAGCGGTTGCCCTCCGCCCGGGATGATCAGCCACTGGTGCCGATGGCTCCCAAGCCCGCGGCGTTCGACCATAGTGGATCGCTCCGGGGGCGCGGGGAATGGCCGACTTACTGGGAACGGCCACGAGCGGTGACGGCCCAGACCGCCTCGACCGCCCCGGCGCGGACGGCGTAGACGGTATCGTGGAGGTTGGCGGCGGCGCAGCAGTGGCCGGGATGGATCTCGACTAGGTCGCCGGCCCGCAGTCCGGTCGCGCCGCCGTCCGTTCGGATGAACGTCCCGTGCTCCTCCGACAGCCCCTTGAGGGCCAGTTCCGGGTGCCCCTTGGCTGCGGCCTCGCCGCCGCCGGTCGACAGGACCTGCAGGCCGCTGTCGACCACGACGCGGTCCGGCGACGGGGTGCTTAGGACGGTGCTGAGCAGCGAGAAGGCGAGTCCGAAGGCGGGCGCCTTCCGCTGGTAGCCGGGGTCCATGTAGACGTAGGACCCGGCCTGGTGTTCAGTCACGCCGGGGTAGACGCCGGAGATGTCGTACGTCCCGGTCCCGCCGCAGGTGACGGTCTCGACGTCGATCCCGGCCCGCCGGATCAGTCCGGCCGTCTCCAGTCCCAGGTCGAGCATCGCCTCCGTCGCCCGGGTCCGCTCGGCCCGGTCCGGGACCTGGACCAGGTGCCCCTCGTAGACGTGGACGCCGGCGAAGCGCAGTCCCGGCGCCCGCGCGATCTCCGCGGCCAGCGCGACGGTCGGCGCCCCGGGACGGGTGCCGCAGCGGCCCATCCCGCCGTCGATCTCGACCAGCACGTCCAGCGTCGCCCCGGCGGCGGCGGCGGCTTCCGACAGGGCGGCCACGTTGCGGGCGTCGTCGGTCAGGACGCTGACCCGCGCCCGCCCGGCCAGCGCTACCAGGCGCCCGATCATGGCTGGGGAGACGACCTGGTTGGCGACGAAGACATCGTCGATCCCGCCGTCGACCATCGCCTCCGCCACGCTGGTCTTTGGGGCAGTCACGCCCTTCGCCCCTGCCGCGACCTGCATCCGGGCGACCACCGGCGTCCGGTGCGTCTTGCTGTGTGGCCGGATCGCTGCCGGCCGATCAGCGAAGAAGGCCGCCATCGTCGCGATGTTGCGCTCGAGCGTCGGCAGGTCGATCAGGGGTGCCGGCGTTGGCAGCGCCGTCACGGGGAGCCCGATCGCCGGGTGGCCGTCGAACACGCCCGACGCATCCGGGAAAGGGTAAGAGCTGTAGGCGAGGCGGGTACTCATCGGGGGTGACTCCCTGGCTGCGTGATCGGGACGCCGGCGTGACTGGTCGCTGTCACGCCGAGGCGTTGCAGTCGATCACCCGTCCCGGCAGGGTGCCGGTCGGTGTCCCGGCCAGCACGACCGTCGTACCGTTGACGATCACGCGGTCGACGCCGACCGGTTCCAGCCGGGGCTCCTCCCACGTCGCCCTGTCGGCGTAGGTCCCGGCGTCGAGGATCACGACGTCGGCGCCGTACCCCTCGCGCAGGAACCCCCGCCGCGGGATCCGGAACCGCTCGGCCGGGTAGCCGCTCATCCGGTGGATGGCTGTTTCAAGGGAGATCGCGCCGTACTCACGGACCCCCAGCCGGACGGCCTGGGCGAAGCAGCCGTAGGCGCGCGGGTGGGCCGAGACGCCGCTGTACATCCCGTCCGAGGCGACCATCATCCGTGGGTGGCGCAGCGTCGCCGTGATCTCCTCGCGCAGCGACTCCGGCGTCGTCCGGCGGTGGTAGACCATCAGCGCGTAGGGGTGCTCGGACTCGAGGATCCGGATCGCCAGTTCGCCGAAGGGGATGCCCTCCTCCTCGGCCATGGCCTGGATCTCACGTCCGACGTAGGTGCCGGTCTGGTCGTCGACGCAGACGACCCGGGCCCGCATCGGGTCGTTGTTCAGCTTGTCGTCCAGCACGGCCCGCATCGCCGCCCGCGCCTCCGGGTCGCGCAGCCGCTCCCGGGTCGCGTCCGGACCGCCGGCCTGGGCCCAGAGCGGCAGCATCAGCGCCAGGTGCGTGCAGCCGGCCGGGTACAGGTACGACTCGAACGAGACGTCGCAGCGTCCCTCGCCCTCGGCGAACAGCGCCGCCGACTCGGCATCGATCCGCTCGTGGGAGATGTGGACCGGGATATCCGCACCCTCGCCGATCCGCCACGTCTCCCGGAACGCCTCCGCCCGGCCGAGCCCGTTGTAGCGGACGTGGGCGGCGTAGAGCCCGTCGTACTCCCGTGCGACCCGGCTCAGCGCGATCAGCTCGTCCGTCGTCGCGAAGGCGCTCGGCTGGTAGTCCAGCCCGAGGTTGAGGCACTTCGCCCCGGCGTCCAGCCACTCCCGCGTCAGATCCTCCATCCGGCGCAGTTCGTCGGCGTCCGGCGCCCGCGTGTCCCAGCCGAGGACGGCCATCCGGACCGCGCAGTGCGGCACCTGCGGCACGACGTTGACCGGCGTGTTGCCGGGGAAGATGGCCAGGTACTCCCGTGCCGATGGCCAGCCGATCGGGAATGGCGCCTCCCCGTAGGCGAACCGGAGCCCGTCCCAGAGTTGCCGGGCCGGATCCCCCGAGAGGTGGGTCCAGCCGAAGCCATCCGGCGCGGTCAGGTGGGTCGTGACGCCCTGCAGGACGCTGCCGTACCGGTATGGGTTGGTGGTGTCCGCGATCGCGATCTCCGAGTGGATGTGGACGTCGATGAAGCCCGGCGCCACGACCCGCCCGGTCGCGTCGATCGTCTCCCCGGCCGTCACGTCCCGCAGGTCCCCGATCGCGGTGAGCACCCCGTCCGTGATCGCCACGTCAGCCGCGAACGCGGCTGCCCCCGACCCGTCGATCACCGTCCCGCCGCGAATGAGCGTGTCGACGTGCATGTCCTGTCCCCCGGTTGGCCGACGTCTCCGCGATGCCCGGCATCTTATCGGAGCGACGGCCTCGACAGGGTCAAGGGTCTCGTGGTGCCGGTCCTGTTGGCAGGCTCCAGGGACCATGACCAGCATGGTCCCTGGACTGGTTCACCATGGGAATGACGCGAGAGATGCGGCGCGCGCGACCGGAGCCCCTCTCCGGGACAGAAACTGACGAGAGCCGGGGAGGGGTCTCGCTTCGCTGGGGGAGGGGTCGGAGCCTTGCCGTCGCGCTGCCGGGAAACGACCGGATCCCCTGCCTGCGCCCCGTCACGGCTGGGCGGAGCGGGCCCGTTACTCGATCACGACCCGCATGAATCGCTTCTTGCCGGACCGGAACAGGACCGTCGTCCGGCCCGCCAGCACCTCGCCGAGCGGGTGGTCGACGTCCTCGACGCGCTGGTCGTCGATGCTGAGCCCCCCCTGCTGGGCCGTCCGGCGGGCATCGCCCCGGGATGAGGCCAGCCCGGCCCGGACGAACGCGTCCGCCAGGCTCAGGTCAGTCGTGACCTCCCCGGCCGGGATCGTCACGGTCGGCAGGTTCGGGTCCTCGAGCATCGCCGAAGAGGTCCGTGGACCGGAGAACAGCGCCTGCGCGGCCGACCGGGCCGCGGTGGCGGCCCCGGTGCCGTGGGTCAGGACGGTGACCTCGTACGCCAGGGTCTGCTTGGCGGCCCGGAGCGCGGCCGGGTCGGAGACGGCGACCAGGTCCGCGATCCGGTCGTCCGGCAGGAACGTGTAGATCCGGAGCAGCCGTTCGACGTCGCGGTCGTCGCAGTTCACCCAGTACTGGTAGTAGTCGAACGGCGAGGTCAATCCCGGGTCCAGCCAGACGGAGTTGCCCGCCGTCTTGCCCATCTTCTCGCCGGTCGCCGTCGTCAGCAGCGGGCAGGACAGCCCGAACGCCTTGCCCCGGTCGGCCTTGCGGACCAGCTCGACGCCGCCGGTGATGTTGCCCCACTGGTCGGAGCCGCCGAGCTGGAGGATGCAGCCCTCGGTCCGGAACAGGTGGAGGAAGTCGTAGGACTGGACCAGCCGGTAGTTGAACTCGACGAAGTTGAGGCCGTGCTCCAGGCGGTTGCGGTACGTCTCGGCGGCCAGCATCTCGTTGACGGAGAAGTGGCGCCCGATGTCGCGCAGGAACGGGATGTACTTCAGGTCCAGCAGCCAGTCGGCGTTGTTGATCAGGACCGCCGCCGGGTTGTCGGGCGCCTGCGTGAACGCGCCGCCCGCGAAGTCGAGGTGGCGGCGGAACTGGGTGAGGATGCCGTCGAGGTTGGCGTCGATCTCCTCCAGCGACAGGACCGTCCGGGTGCTCGTCTTGCCGGTCGGGTCGCCGACCATCGCCGTCCCGCCGCCACCGAGGGCGATCGGGCGGTGGCCGAAGCGCTGGAGCGTCGCCAGCATCATGATCCCGACGAGGTGACCGGCGTGGAGCGATGCGCCGGTCGGGTCGAAGCCCTGGTAGAAGGTGACCGGGCCGGCCGCGAAGGCCGCCCGCAGCCCGGCCTCGTCCGTCACGTCCTGGACGAACCCCCGGCGCATCATGTAGTCGAGCGGGTTGACCCCAGCCTCGCGGGCGTTGGTGATGGCGTCCCGGGGCTCGATGGTCGATTCTCCTGCGGTGGTCACGGGCGGTTCCTTGGGGCTCACGGGTGTCGTCGTCGGGGCATCGGTTGAACCGCAAAACGATAGCACGCGTCCCGCGCGGGGCCGCTGCCACCGGTAGACGAACCGATTGCCCGACACTCCAGGCGCGAAACCCGCCCGGCTGATCGAAGATAGGCCCACCGGCCGACTGACGCCACAACCGTCGTCAGGGAGCCGATCCGGCGTAGCCGCGCTGGTCACCCGGTCATGATGCTGCTTGAGCGGTGGGGGAGTCTGTACGAGCGCGGCGGCTTTCGCGCTGGGACGGTCAGTCAATCGATTCGTTCGTGTCCGGTGACCCTGTCCCTGAGCGCGACGCGGTCGCAGCCGTCCGGTGTTCTGGCCATGACCTGATCCCTACACTGGCGCGCTGTCCTGTGGGTCGTAGCCGAGCACGGCCCGGGCATGGCCGATGTCCCAGTACTGGCGCGGGTTGTCCGAGATCCCGTAGACGATCGCCCAGCGGGTGTCGGCGACCGTCAGACAGCTCCGGACCAGCCGGGCGGCGTCGCCCCGGCTCAGCCACGCCGCCCGCATCCGCTTGCGGGTCTGCTCCGGCGTGAGGCCCAGCATCCCGCCACCACCCCGCAGTTCCCGCTCGCTGTACGGGTCGTCGTCGCCGCGCATCGCGCCGATGCGGAGGCAGTAGACCGCCATGCCATGGCGCTCGTGGTAGAAGCGGCCCATCGCCTCGCCGTAGGCCTTGCTGACGCCGTAGAGCGAGTCCGGCCGGATCGGGACCGTGTGGTCGAAGGTCCGCTGGTCGTCCAGTTCGAACAGCTCCGGCGATCCCTCGAACTCGTACATCCCGATGGCGTGGTTGGACGACGCGAAGACGACCCGGTCGACCCCCGCCAGCCGGGCCGCCTCGAAGACGTTGTAGGTGCCGATCAGGTTGTTGTGGAGGATGTCCGCCCACGGCGTCTCGACCGGCGCGGACGCGGCGAGGTGGACGACCGCGTGGACGCCCTCGAAGGCGGGCCGGATCGCCTCCAGGTCGGCGATATCGGCGACATGGCTGGGAAACGCCTGCGGGTGCAGGGTCAGGGCGCTGAGGCTGAACTCGTCGGCGAGGTGCTCCCGCAGCGCCGTGCCGACCTGCCCGTCGGCCCCGGTGATCAGCACGTTGCGCACGGTCGGTGTGGACGGGGACGTCTCGCTCATGGGGGTCTCCTGGGTCGATCCGGCCGTCGGCCAGAGCGGTGACGGGACCCCGGGACGATCTCTGGCCCCGGCGCCCGCTATCATTGGTCTCACTGGCTGGCCTGTCGCATGGGTCGGACCGTCGCCTCCCTGGTGACGGAGAGCCGCTGGTCGTCGCAGGAGTCGGGCGGATGGTGGGACAGACGCACGAAGACGCTAAACCGGAGTCGACGCCGGTCGCCAGGTCCCGGCCACCCTGGCTGATCCCGCCCCGCCTCCGGGACGACGACGCCGAAGCCGGGAACACCGCGGTGCCGGTGCTGCGCGAGCCGCGTCCCGCGACCTCCCAGCTGCGACCGCTCCCGCTGGCCAGTGTCCCGGAGATCCCCGCCGCCGAGGTCGCCGACGCTGACCGGCGGACCGGCTGGGCCTATTTCTGGCACAGCACCCGGCGCCACGCCTCCGCCTTCCGTCGCTACTTCTCGATCCGGACCAACGATCTCGCCGCCATCATCGCCTTCAACGGGCTGATCGCTGTCGTGCCCATGTTCCTGCTCGTCGTCGCGATCGCCGGTCTGCTGTTCCGGGACGATGACCTGTACCGCCAGTTCCGCATGACGGTCATCTCGATCTTCCCGTCGCAAAACGCCCGCGACGCCCTCAACGATGCGTCGGCCTCGCGGAGCAACGCCGGCTGGGTCGGTCTCCTCAGTCTGATCGGCTTCACGTGGATCGGGAGCTCCTTCGTCGCCACCGTCACCCGGGCGAT
>CADCWK010000039.1 GCA_902806375.1 uncultured Thermomicrobiales bacterium | reverse complement strand
GACGCACCTGCCGGGACCGGATGAGGTCTTCGGCCCGTTCTCGACGGCGTTTCTGGTCCTCTTCCTCATCGGGTTCTTCGTCGCGACCTTCCTTTACAACGAGGGCGGCCGCTACCTGACGCCTGACCCGGTCCGGCGGCGATACCTGCGCAAGTACGCCGGCTTCCTGCTCATCCCGCTGATTCTCGGCCTGTTCTTCTTCGGCGTGAGGATCCTGCAGATCGACCCCTTCACCTTCGGCCGCCGGGTCTGGCTGTACCTGTCGGCGCTGGGACTGCTCGCGGTGATGGCCTACGCGGCCAACGACATCAGGCGCCATTACCGACGCGACGTCGAGGCCCAGCGACGGGTGACGACGCGCGGACGCTACGTCGCCACCGGGTCGGGGTCACGGGCAGCGTCGCGACGTCACTGACAGCACTCACGCACGCACCGGAACGGGCGATCGCGCAGCCAGGTGGCTGCGCGATCGCCATGTCCGTCGGTGAGCGCTGAGCCTCGTCCCGCGGCTATCGGTGTCCCGTGCGACCGGCCGGTACAGCGGACCGGTGACCGACCACTAAGGGCCGAAAACGCAAACGGCGTGTCCCGGTCGGGACACGCCAGTGCGCGAAGAGGGCCGTGCACCCCCCGTCGATATAAACCCTCCGGCTTGCCGGCGCTCGTTGGCTCCGGGCGGGCACTCCCAATCACCCAGCGAATGATGCTTACGGCTGCTACGTTCCCGTCCTGACCGGATTCGCAGTTCGCTGCCGACCGGGACCCTACCCATCTACACTACGTGGCGCCGGTAGGTCCACAGAGCCATACCTCGGGGGGGAATTCAACCCCGCTGTAGCGGATTGCGGGTACAGGGCACCGCTAACTCCCCATCTAGCACGACTCGGGAGAGGATACACCACCCTGCCCGATCGGCCCAGACAACCTTCGTCCGCCCGCGGGATTCCCAAAGACTACGCCTGGTAGCGGACGCCATGTGAGGTCTTCTGGAAGATCGCCGAGGCGAAGGCGGCCGCGTGCGGACCGGCGAAGACGAGCGAGCCGACGTGGCCGTGCTTGGCCGTTCCGGTCACGAACCGATAGCGGATCGTCCGGGCCTCGATGTGCCGCTCGCTGTAGAACACGTCCTCGCTCAACCGTCCGAGGATCTCGAACGCGAGTTCATCCGTAATCATCAGGTCGGTCAGCGGGAAGTCGACCCAGACAGTGAGGGTCGTCGACTCGTCGTCGAGCGCCGGCTCACCGATCAGGTGCGCCCCCTCGACCCCCCGCATCAGGAACTCGGCCTCTATGGAGAACCGGATGTTCGCGTCCTCATCGGAGGTCCACTGGTCGCCGTACCGGTCACAGAGGATCTTCACCACGTCATCGAACATCCATCGCCTGCCTCTCGATGGCGGACCGCCGTCCTCTCAGGATCCCGGTCCCGCCATGCCTTCGAACTGGTACGCCCCACTGTAGCCCGCCCCCGCCTCGTCCGACAGGTCGAGGAAGATGAGCTGGAGCACCCGCGCGTTCAGCCCCACCGTGAAGCCCGCCGGATTGAGGACGGACAGCAGCGCCGTGGATCGCCCGACGTAGCCGGCGTCCCAGACCGCCGTGTGGATGGTCACACCCGACCGGTTCAGCGACGACCGGGCCCGTCCGAGCGCCATCGTGCCGATCGGCATCCTGACCGTCTCGTTGAACCCGATCTGGTAAGGGCCAGGCGCGAGCGTCACGAGGCCGTCTTGCGGGAAGTCGATCGGTTCGAGCGCCGGCAGGGTGCGGCCGGTCGACACGGCCGGGAGGATCCCTGCCCCACTGAGACGGCTGAGCTGGCCGAGCGTCAGGTCGAAGCCATTCGGCTGGATCTGCTCCCCGAGGTCCCGGTACCCCTCGATGAGCGGCGGGTCGGCGGCGATCGCCTCGCGGATCCGGTCCCCGCTCCATGCCCCCCGGGCCGGACCAGTCGAGCCGGCGTGCCTCGTCATGCTTGTGCTCCACCTCGGCGAGGACGATCGAACCGGTAGCGTACCATTGCGGTCGATCTCGCTGTGCCCTGTCCGGGGCGCCATACCCAGTCAGGCGATACACGCGATGAAGCGCTGGAGACGCACCCCACCGGTCGACGCGGCGACCCGCCGGGCCGCCTTCCGGGTTCTCCGCCACCGGGACTACCGGCAGCTCCTGATCGCGACCTCGATCAGCGCCCTCGGCGCGCGATTCCAGTTCCTCGCCGTCCTGTGGTGGGTCTACGATCTGACCGACTCGGGCGTCGCGCTGGGACTGCTGAGCCTGGTCCGGTTTCTCCCAGTCCTGCTGTTCGGGCTGTTCGGCGGGGTGATCGCCGACCGGTACGACCGGCGCAGGACGCTGATCGTCTCGCAGACCCTCCTGATGGCGACCAGCTCGAGTCTGGCGGCCCTGGCCTGGACGGACAGTGTCACGCTGCCGGCCATCTTCGCGCTCGCCGCCGCCACGGCCCTGATCGACTGCGTGGCCCAGCCGGCCCGATCGGCACTGATCCCGGCGCTGGTGCCGAGGGACGAGATGGCGGATGCCATGTCCGTGAACATCATGGTCGGCCAGACGGCGTCCATCGCCGGCCCCGCTCTTGCCGGCTTCGTCATCGCCGCGTTCGGGACGGCCGCCGCCTTCACGGTCGACGCCGCCGGGTTCGTAGTCGCCATCGCCTTCCTGCTCAGCATCCGGACGACGGCGGCCGTCGCCCGCACGGTCGGCGGCACGTGGACGGCGGCGCTGGAGGGCCTCGCGTTTCTCCGCCGGTCCCCGATCCTGCTCAGCGTCATGTCGGTGGACTTCTTCGCGACCTTCTTCGGGGCGACGACGGTGCTGCTGCCCATCGTGGCCGTCGAGCGGCTGGGCCTCGGCGCGGATGGTCTGGGCCTGCTCAATTCGTCGATCGCCGTCGGCGCCCTCGCCGGGAGCCTCGTGGTGAGCCTGCTGCCGTCGATCGACCGGCCGGGCCGGGGTGTCCTGCTGGCGGTTGGCGTCTTCGGCCTGTCGATCGTCGGCCTCGGACTGAGTACGACCCTGCTCGTCGCCCTGGCCTTCCTGGCGCTGTCCGGTGCCGCGGACGCCGTCAGCATGGCCCTCCGTCACACTGTGCGAAACCTGGTCACGCCCGACGCCCTGCGCGGACGCATCTCCGCGGCCCACAGCACCTTCGCTTCCGGGGGACCGCACCTCGGTGATGCCCGCGCCGGCGCCATGGTCGGTCTGCTCGGCCCTGGCCCGGCGCTGGTCCTCGGGGGAATCGGGGTCGTCGCGACCGTCGTGGTCGCCCATCTCCGCGTGCCCGCTCTCGCCCGGACCACGCTCCGCGACGTCGACACGCACGAAACGGAGACGGAGTTGGCACCCGTGCGGACCCGCGGGCCGGTCGGCGCCACACAGGCAGCAGCGTCGCCCGGACCGGTCGATCCGGTGACCGCGCCGAACGTGCGATAATTCCCGAATAGTCAAAGGTTGACGTCAGACGGAGTCGCCGCGTTCGTGGCTCCTCGGCACGCTTGGTCCCGCGGCATCCCCGCTCCCCGGAGGCAGATCCCATGGCAGAACAGGCCCCGGCAACCGGCTTCACCACCAGCCCCCTCCGCCTGATCCCGTACCAGGAGCGGCTCCAGACGCCCGTCAAGGACCAGTACGGGCGGGCGATGACCTACCTGCGCATCTCGTTGACGGACCGCTGCAACTTCCGGTGCCTGTACTGCATGCCCGCCAACGGGATGCAGTTCCAGCCCCGGGATGAGAGCCTGACCGACGACGAGTTGCTGCGGGCGGTGCGTCTGAGCGCGGAGGTCGGCTTCCGCAAGTTCCGTCTGACGGGTGGCGAGCCGACCGTCCGGCCACACCTGGTCGACCTGGTCCGGGCGATGAAGGCGATGCCCGGCGTCGAAGAGATCTCGATGACGACCAACGCGCTCCTGCTTGGCAAGCTGGCCCAGCCGCTCGCCGACGCGGGACTGTCGCGGGTGAACATCAGTATCGACACGCTCGACCCGGTCCGCTTCCGCTTCATGACACGCGGTGGCCGGCTGGATCTGGTCTGGAAGGGCATCGAGGCCGCCGCGGCGGCGGGTCTGACCCCGATCAAGCTCAATACGGTTGTCGTCAAAGATCAGAACGAGCACGATGTCGTGCCGATGGCCGAGCTCACCCTCGATCGACCCTGGCAGGTGCGGTTCCTGGAGATCATGCCGCTCGAGGGCGTGGGCGAGGTCCACGACGAGGGCCTCGTCACGTCCGAGCAGACGCAGGCCCGGCTGGAGGAACGTTTCGGGGCGCTCAAGCCGGTCGAAGCGGATGCCGCCGACCCGGCCCGCCTGTTCCGGATCAAGGGCGCGGCCGGTACGATCGGCTTCATCTCCCCGATCTCGGAGCCGTTCTGCGCGGCCTGTAACCGCATCCGGCTGACGGCCGATGGCAAGCTCCGCCTCTGCCTGCTCCGGGGCGACGAGGTCGATCTGCGCGACATGATGCGCGCCGGTGCGACCGACGCCGAGGTGATCGATACGATCCGCGGCGGGGTCTGGCGCAAGCCGTGGGGTCATGGCATCGCCGACGGCGACCGGAACACGGTCCGGGGCATGTCGCAGATCGGCGGGTGATCGGCGTCCGGGTCGCTCGCGCTCGTGCGGCGTGGCCGCTGGTTCCGTGACGTGGGTCTCCGGTCGCTGCTATGCTGCGGGCCGGTTTACGCGCCGGACCCACAGGAGACAGACAGATGACGACCACTGAGGGCCGGTCCACCGCGCCCGTCGACGGCGGGCCGATGACGATCGAGAAGGTGGTCGTCGGGGTCAACATCTGGGGCGATATCGTCGGAGAGATGCGGTCGCGGTTCCCGGATGTCGAGATCGTCCTGGAGCCGGACCAGGACAAGGTCGTCGCCCATCTGGCCGACGCGGACGCCTACACCGGTTTCCGCCTCACGGCCGATCAGCTCGACCAGGCGCCCCGCCTGAAATGGGTCCACTCCCTCTCCGCCGGTGTTGAGCAGTGGCTCGGGGCGGGGATCGCCGAGCGGGGGTTGCTCCTGACCAATTCCAGCGGTGTCCACGCGACCAACATCGCCGAGCACGTCTTCGCGATGATGCTGGCGTTCGCCCGGCAGATCCCGCTGCTGCTGGAGTCCCAGAAGCGCCACCAGTGGCGCGACAACGACACGTTCGACAAGCGCGTGTTCGAACTCGATGGCCAGAAGGTGCTCATCGTCGGGACGGGTGCCATCGGCCGCGCGGTCGCCATGCGGGCCAGGGCGTTCGGGATGTCGACGGTCGGCGTCCGGCGGCATCCGGGACGGGACGCCATCCCCCACATCGACGAACAGATCGCCTTCGAGGACATGCATCGCCACCTGGGCGACGCCGACCACGTGGTGATCTGCCTGCCGATGACTTCGGAGACCAAGGGGCTGTTCAGCGCCGACGTCATCGCGGCGATGAAGCCCGGTTCCTACTTCTACAACATCGGGCGCGGTGGCATCGTGGACCAGGACGCGCTGATCGCCGCCCTGCAATCGGGTCACCTGGGCGGAGCCGGTCTCGATGTGACGACACCGGAGCCGCTCCCGGACGACTCCCCGCTGTGGGACACCCCGAACACCATCATCACCGCGCACACCTCGGGCAACACACCGAAGTACGGGGAGCGCGCACTGGGCCTGTTCGGCGAGATTCTCGGGCGTCTGCGTGACGGACGGGAACCGATCAACGTCGTCGACCCGGCCGCGGGGTACTGACCGCGCCGGCTCGACGACCCGACCATACGATAAGCGACGGGCCTCCGGACGACCGACCGGGGGCCCGTCGCGTGTCCGGTCAACGATGATCATCGCTCCCCGGGCGGTGGAGGGAGAGCCCGCGAACGCGCAGAATCACCATCCCGGGCGCCGCGATGTGTGCCTTCCGCCTACCACCCGATCGGATGGGGACCAAATCACCACTCCAGCCGGTTGACGATCAACGGAAGCGAACGTACGCTACCCGTCAACCCGCAGCCCGCCGCGGAACGCCTGTCACGCCTGTCTCCGCGATCCTCCCTCAGTCCCCGGAGGTGCTGCATGGTCGCCGTCTCCCTCGCCACCATCACCCGGCATGCCAATCGCCGTCTCGCCCAGCGGAACATCAGCCTGGACGATGCCGCCTACGTCGTCGCCCACGGGACCGTGATCTACTCGGGTCACGCCCGCTTCGTCCACCTCGGGTGGCGCGACATTCCCCGTGACGACCGGCGCAATGACGCGATCCGGCGCCTGGAGGGCACGGTGCTCGTCTTCGACAGCGCCTCGGGTGGGTGTCTGACGACGGCATACCGGAACCGGGTGCGGGGGCTTCGGGATATCCGGCGGAAGCCGAAACGCGCGTTCAATGTGCCGCTCGACGCCGAGTTCAGCGCCATGTCGGGGATGTACGGGGACTAGACCTGTTCGCCCACAACCTCGGACCGGGCGCCCTCGGACGACCCACACACCAGCAACCGGTCGCTGGCGGCCGACATGTCGTACCTGGCGAAATAGTTCGCGTCGAGATGGGCCGCCAGCCGGTCGATCTCCGTTCGCTGCACCAGTGCCAGGACGCTGCCGCCCCCGCCGCCGCCCATCATCCGCGCGCCAAGCACGCCAGGCTGCCCGGTGATCTCGGCGACGAGCTCCTCGACCTGTGGGTGGCTGACATCGTAGTCGGACGCCGATGACCGGCCTGACTCCGACATCAGTTGGCCGAAACGCCGCCAGTCACCGGCATTGAGGGCGTCATAGCCGGTGGCGACGCGCTCGACCTCGCTCACGATATGACGAGCCCGTCCTCGCAGCGTGTCGTCGATCGCGCCTGCCGCCACGAGCCGGTCGACCTGTTCCGCCGTGATCCCTGCGACGATCTCCGGCGCGTCGTTGCCGAGCTCCCGCCGGGCGATGGCGAGCAATTCGGCCATCTCCCGTACACGGATGGGGTAGGCCGACTCGCCGAGCCGGTGGACGACCCCGGAGGAGACCACGAGGAACGCGAGGTCGCCGAGGTCCGGCCGGAGCTGCTCGAACGCTACGGCCTCTGCGTCATAGCGGATCACCCCACCCGCCACGGACGCCGCCTGGTCCATGGTCCCGGAGGCGACACCGGCCCGGTTCTCGGCGGCCTGTGCTAGCAGGATGGTCTCGCGTGGGTCCAGTGGGTCCGTCGACAGCTGCATGACCAGGCCGACTGACAGCGCGGCCGACGAGCTGACACCGAGACCGACCGGGACGTTGCCACCGATCGCGAGGCGCCAGGCGGGGCGGATCCTGACGCCCTCGGCGTGGAGCGCCGCTACGGCGCCCCGGAGGTAATCCGTCGGGGTATCCGGCGGCGACGACCGCTGCCAACCCTCCAGGTCGGCCACGGCCAGCGACTCATGGGCGTGCTCACGGCTCTCCGGGTCGGTGTAGCTGACCTCGATCGTCCCGCCGGCGGCGCCAGGCTCGCCGAGGAGCAGGATGTACCGGTCGATCGCCGCCGCGAGAACCCGGCCGCCGTTGTAGTCCAGATGGTTGCCCAGCAACTCGATCCGGCCCGGGGCGACGACCCGGAGCGCCGGGGTCCATCCGCCGCCCCACGAGCGCCGACCGACGGCCAGCACTTCGATCGCCAGCGGGGCGAGGCGGTCGTCGTGGAGGTCCCCGTGAGCCGATGACGCCACTGACATGGTGGTTCCTTTTCGGGTGTTCCGGTGGTGCCCGTCGGACATCTGTCGTCCGACGTAGCGACGGACAGCCATTCGCGCAAGACGTCGGCCCCGGACGGCTTCGGCGGGGCGGCTCCGTCCGCCCCGCGAGAGCGGAACCCAGTGGTCGATCACGGCCATGACCGCGGGGATGCCGGGAAGCCACCGCGCCGCAGACCACCGCTCCTCATCCTCCGAGGATGCAGAGAGCGACACGGACCAACGATGGGCCGTGATCGGGGCCGGAGGTGATGATGTTCTACGGGCCGGGCCGCACCAGAGTCCCGTCGACATCGAAGGGGCGTGACGCTGGTTCTCACTCCTAGCGTCGGAACACGACGGCCTTGAACGCCTCCGCCAGTTCGAACTCCTGCCCCTCAGCCACCTCGGCGGCTCGCTCGCGGAGCCGTTCGCGGAACGGCCCTTCCTCCCCGACCTGCGAGACATGGGCCAGCAGCGCCTGGACCTTGTTCTCGAAGACGGGCGTGATGTCGATGTACCGGTCCGGGACTTCGGCTCCGAAGAACCACAGCTCGGCCGTCTTGTGCGTCTCCAGGCCGTCGCGCAGGTGCTGGGGGAAGTTGAGGGGATCGCGGGCGGCCGGGTAGCAGGAGTCGGTCGTGACCAGGCCGACGGCGCGGTGGTCGGGGTGCAGCGCGTACGGGCGAAATGCGTCGTGGGTGATGACGACGTCCGGCTTGTGCGTCCGGATCAAGCGGACGATCCGCTCCCGGAGGCGGACGTCCGGCAGGACCTCGGAGTCCGGCTCACGGAGGAAGATCACCTCGGCCACACCGAGGCGGCGGGCCGCCTCGCGCTCCTCCGACTCCCGCCGGGCCGCGACCGCCTGTGGGGCGTCGTCCGGGTCGCCGCTGCCCTTGTCGCCACTCGTGACCTGGACGATGACGACCTTCTTGCCCGCCGCCGTCAGGGTGGCCATCGTGCCGGCGGCGCCGAACTCGGCATCATCCGGGTGGGCGACGACGACCATGTACGTCTGGAACTCCTCGACCTGCTCCGACATCGGTAGTGCCTACTCCTGGGTGGTCAGACCATACCGCTCGCGCAGCGTGGTGAAGAGAAGATCGTCCGGGACCTGGGTCTGCTCGCCGCTGGCGAGGTCTCTGAGGTTAACGACGCCGATCGCCCGCTCGTCGGGACCCTCGAACACCGCCACCGGGACGCCCTTCCGGCCGGCGTATTTGAACTGGTCGCCAAGGCTGCGCTCGCCGAGCAGGGAGAGATCGGTCCGGATGCCCGCCGCCCGCAGCCGCGAGGCCATCGCTGCCGCCCCGGCGACGTCGCCCCGGTAGGCGGCGACGAAGACCTGGGCCGTCGTCCCTGGCACCCGGAGCAGATCGAACTCCGAGACGACCTCCATGATCCGTTCGATCCCGAGCGAGAGCCCGGTCGCGGGCATCGGTCGGGACGAGAACGAGCCGACGAGGCCGTCGTACCGGCCGCCGCCGGCGATGGAGCCGATTGCCGGCCGCTCAACCGTCGCCTCGACCACCGGGCCGGTGTAGTAGTCCAGGCCGCGGGCCAGCGAGAGGTCCAGGATGGCCCTCTCCGCCGGCACTCCCAGGCTCGCGAGCGCGGAGAACAGGGCCGAGAGGTCGTCGGTGGCCTCCCGGACACCCTCGGTCTCACCGATCGATCGCGTGACGTCGCCCAGGATGGCGTCGGCGTGGCCACGGGCGGTGATCAGTGACAGCAGGCGGGACGCCCCAGCGGCGTCCAGGCCGACGGCGACGAGTTGCTCCCCGACTTTGTCCGGCCCGATCTTGTCCAGCCGGTCGATCGTCCGGATGATCTCCGGCACGTTCGCGTCAGGTCCGCCGGCCGACCGGGCTAGCGCGCCGAGCAGGTTGCGGTGGTTGATCCGGACGACGAAGTTCGTGATCCCGACGGCGGCGATCGCCTCGGTCAGGATCGAGACGCCCTCGGCGTCGGCCAGCATGGAGCTCGACCCCGCGATGTCGGCGTCGCACTGCCAGAACTCGCGGAACCGGCCCCGCTGGGACTTCTCCGCCCGCCAGACGGGACCGATGTGGTACCGCTTGAACGGCAGGACGATCTCGTTCTGGTGCATCGCGAGGACACGGGCCAGCGGGACCGTCAGGTCGTAGCGCATCCCGACCGGGCGGTCACCGTGGTCCGTGAAGTGGTACATCAGCCGCTCGTTCTCGCCAGCCTTGCCGGTCAGCACGTCGAGGTGCTCGAGCACCGGGGTCTCGATCGGCTCGTACCCGTGCCGCTCGAAGATCTCCCGGAACAGCCCGAAGATGTGCTGGCGGAGGAGCATCTGCTGCGGCAGGAAGTCCCGGAAGCCGCTCAGGATCCGGGGCTTGACGCGGGGCTGGACTGGCGCGGTCGTCTCCGTGGTCATGGCATGAGGATCCTCATCGGCGTGAATGACGTCGGGCACGGTCTGGCCGGACGCTACTTGGTGACCTCGAAGACGAGGTGAGGGAGTTCGGGCAGGATGAGCCTGTTCATCGCCAACCCGACCGCATTGCGCGAGCCAGGCATGGTTATGATCAGGGTCTCCTGGTACACGCCGGCGACGGCGCGGGACAGCATCGCGGCGGCGCCGATCTCGGCGAAGCTGAGCATCCGGAACAGTTCGCCGAACCCGTCGAGTCGCTTCTCGAGCAGACCGGCCACGACGTCGTAGGTCGTGTCGCGCCGGGCGATGCCGGTGCCGCCGTTGGTCAGGATCGCCGCGATCCGGGGGTCGGCTGCCCAGTCGCCGAGGGTCTCCCGGATAGCCGTCACGTCGTCGCGGACGATCCGGTACTCGACGACCTGATGACCACGGCCGGCGAGCCCGTCGAGGATCAGGCGGCCACTCGTGTCGGTCTCTACCGTCCGCGTGTCGCTCACCGTCAGCACCGCAACGGCCACGGAGTCCGGCGCCTGGTCACGGTGCTCCGCGGTGGACTGGCTCCGGTTGGGCTGGCCCGCCGCGGGGACCGGCTGGCCGGGCGGGTTCGGGTCCGTCGACTGGCTCATCGTCTCCTCGTCCCTCTTGTTCCCACGGGGGTTGGACCTGTCAGTATCGCGCAGTTCCGGCCGGTTTGGTCACGCGGCGGGTGTCGCGTTCGGCACCGGGCTGGCGGGGATGAGGAAGAGGGTGACGGTCGTCGCGGCACCATCGG
>CADCWK010000038.1 GCA_902806375.1 uncultured Thermomicrobiales bacterium | reverse complement strand
ACGCGTTCCTCCCGACCAGCTGGGCCGAGTGGTGGCAATCGGACGACCTGCCGGGTAGCCGGACGCTGGCCAAAGGTCCGTTCGGCACCTTCGAGTTCGCGCTGCTTGCCGATGGCGTGCCGCGTGGCAAGCTGTACCCACTGGACCTGGAGCGCGCGATCGATGGTCTCCGGCGCATCAGCGGATCGATCGTCGATCGCTGGTGGGAATCGGGACCACAGGCTATCGACTGGGTGAGCAGCGGCCGGGCGGCCCTCGGCAGCGCCTTCGCCCACCAAGTCGTCCTCGGCCAGCGAGCGGGGCGGCCGATCGAGGCGGTCTGGAATGAGGGGCTGCTCTTCGCCGACCAGTGGGTGATCCCGGCGGACGCCGACAACGCCGAGGTCGCCCAGGACTTCGTCCGTTTCGCCCTGTCGGCGCCGGCCCAGGCGACCCTGGCTACCGTCGGGGCGGTTGCACCCGTGTCCTCGGCCGCGGTCGCGCTGGTCGATCCCGCCCTCCGCCCCAACCTGGCCACGGCCCCGCTCAACCTGCCCCGACTCGTACGGTCGGACGCCGCCTGGTGGGCCGGAAACATCACCCAGGCCAACCTGGCCTTCACCGACTGGCTGCTCGGTGACCCGAGGGGCCGCGACTAGGCCGGTGCGGTGTCTCCCCGTGTCCTTCCGGATGGGGCGGGTACACTTCGTCAGCTTTGGCCCCCGGACCGATCGGCCGCCACCACGGCGACGACCGGATCGGTCGCCGAGAGAGAGGACCACCATGCGGACCGAGCGGTCGGGACCTGACCCGTTGAGCCGGCGATCCCTGCTGCGGGCGGCGTCGGGCATGGCAGCGACGGCCGGCGCCCTGACCCTGTCGGGCTGTGGCGGCGGGAACGGGGCCGACCCGACGCCCGAGCCGACACCGAGCCCGACGGCGCCCGTGGTCGTGACTCCGACGAGCGTTCCGGCCCTGATCGCGACGCCGCTCGCCGCCTATCAGGACCCGGAGCGCTGGCGCGGCCGGACCCTCACCGTCGCGACGCCCGGTGGTGCCTACCAGGAGGCGCAGGCGAGCGCCTACTTCACGCCGTTCCAGGAGGCCACCGGAGCCCGCCTCAGCGTCGAGGTGGTCGACATCGGGCGGCTCCGGGAGCAGGTCGACAACGAGGAGACCGTCTGGGACGCGTGCTGCGTTCCCACGGAGGACGTCATCCAGCTGGGTCGTGACGGGTACCTCACGCCGATCGACTACGGCGTGGTGGATGCCACCGCGCTCTTCGCCGACCGCGACATCGCGATGCAGCACGGGGTGGTCGTCGATCTGTACGCGACGACGATGGCGTACGGGGCGGGGTCGGCGGAGGTGCCCGGGACCTGGGCCGACTTCTGGGAGACCAGCCGCTTCGGTGGGCTCCGGGCCCTGCGACGGACGCCGGTCGGGACGCTGGAGTTCGCCCTGCTCGCCGATGGCGTCGCCTTCGCCGACCTCTATCCCCTCGACACCGACCGCGCGTTCGCCTCACTGGAGCGGATCTTCCCGGACGTGCTGGCCTGGTACGAGGACGCCCAGCAGCCGGTGCAGCTGGTGTTGAGCGGCGAGGTGGGGCTGGCGGCAGCCTGGAACGTCCGGATCCTCGCGCCCGATATCGCTGGCCGGGTGCTGGCCCAGTGGACCGGCGGGATGTTGTCCGGGGACTCGTGGACCGTGCCGACGGGCGCCGCCAACGCCGACGTCGCGATGGACTTCATCAACTACGCGACGCGATCGGTGCCGCAGGCCAACTTCTGCAACATCCTCCCCTTCGGGCCGGTCAACCCGCGCGCCCTGCCGCTGCTTCCGCCGGAACGCCTGTCCGTGATCCCGACCTCGGACGCGCTCCGCGACCTCCAGTTCACCGAGAACTGGGCCTACTGGACGGATCAGCGCGAGGTGTTGACCGAACGCTTCGAAGCGTGGCTCGTCCGCGACCGATCGGGCAGTACGCCGCCGGCGACACCGGCCGCGATTCGCCGCTGACCCCCACGCTTTCCGGCCCCGGATTCGCTCGGGCGCTGTCGAGAGCCGCCCTCATCGCGCCGCGGTACCCGAGCGCCACCCTCTCGCGCCAGCGCCTCCGGACCATCAGGGACGGTCCAGTTGTCGTGACGTGTCAGCGAGATAGGCGCTCGCGGTTTCGGAGCCGGTCGAGCGTCGCGATGATTCGCGCCGCCTGGGCATCGGCTGACCACGGCGACAGGTCCGGCTCGGCCGTGGTCCTCGCATCAGAGGTGAGGTACCCGACGACCTGATCGACGGCGACGGTCGCTCCGGGCAGTCCGACCGGATGGGTGGCGTCGGAGTTTACGATGGTGATCGCTCGGACCCCGCGTGACCATGGCAGCAGCGAACGGGCGACGACTCCGGTGGAGGAGACGTCCGGGTCAGCGACCACGAGCGCCACGTCGACCCCGTCGAGGACGTCGTCGATGTCCAGGGAGGTGACAGGCCGCCAGCCAGGCAGTGTCAGCGTGCCGAGACTGTAGGTCGGTGCGTCGCGATACGCGTCCTGGACGGTCACCCGGGTCCGTTCCGCCAGCTCGGCGGACGCGGCGTCCCAGGCAAGGATCGCGACCCGGGCCCGCCCCGGCACACCCGTGCGGTTGGCGCTGACCGGAAGCGTGGTCGCCGGTCCGATCGGGAGGACATCGCCGCCGGGGTCGCCCGTCGAACCACCCACCGGAACTATCCGGATCGACGTTCCTGCCGGTGGCCGGGAGGCACCGTCGCTCGAGTCGGCTCTGAACCGGATCAGACCCGGCTCCGCGTACGCATCGATGGCCGTTCCGATCTCGGAAGACGCATCGCCGAGCACGATCACGGCGTCGATCAGCGCCAGTTCGCGAGCGAGCCAGATCGCGAGTTCCTTCCCGCGCGGGAGCTCGAGCGTGCGGTACTGGATGTCCGGGAACCGCTCCGCGAACTGGCGCAGCGGCGCGGAGCCACGGTGACGCAGCAGACTGGTCAGGCTCTCGCTACGGCGGGGTTCGATGAAGACGACCTCGTGACCGGCCCGGCCGAGTGAGCGCATCAGCGCCCGCCAGGTCAGGGCTCCGGGGTTGCCGAAGTCGGAGCGGATCGACTCCCCGAAGACGAGCAGCCGGCGCCGCCACGCCACGTCCTCGCGCTCGGTGATGCCCGTGCCAGGTCCCTGGCTCATGCTGCGGGTCCAGAGGGGGCGTAGCTCACAGGCCGAGGGCGACGCCATCGGCGCGGCAGTCGCTGGCTCCCCGGAGCAGTCCCGTCGTCGGGTCACGCAGGATCAGTTGTGCCAGTCCGACGTTGCTGGCGAAGGGGGCGATCGTCTCGATCGCGTGGCCCATGCCAGACAGCGCCGCGACCGTTTCCGGTTCGAAGCGGTCCTCGAGCTGCAGCAGGGTGTCTGGCTCGTCGCGGTCGCCGCCGGACACCCAGCGCGGCAGGTCGAGGACGAACTGCGGGTTGTCCCAAAGGTCGAAGTCGACCAGGCTCGTGACGAGCTGGAGATGGACCTGGGCCTGGGCGTCGCCGCCCTGGGTCACTATCGGTCCGGCCAGCTCGCCATCGCGGTAGAGCATCCCCGGCATGAGCGTGTGCAGGGTGCGCTTGCCCGGCTCCAGGCGGTTGGGGTGATCGTCGTCCAGCGAGAAGTAACCGCCCCGGTTCTGCAGCATGATCCCGGTCCCGTCGGCCATGATGCCCGAGCCGAATCCCATGTACTGGCTCTGGATCAGCGCCGCCGCGTTGCCCTCGCCATCGACGACGCAGATCGCGACGGTATCCGCGTCGCCATCCGGCTGGCCGCTGCCCGCTCGCTCGGGGTCGTACCGCCGCCAGAGCTCCTGCGCGTACCCCTTGGAGACGATATGAGGCACGTCGATCGGGGTGAACTCCGGGTCGCTCATGGTCCGGTTGCGGACATCGAAGGCGATCTTCTTGGCCTCGATCAACGGGTGGAGATGACGGGCGGACCCCCACGTGTCGCCGACGTCGGCCTGCTCGGCGAGGTTGAGTTCGATCAGGGCGGTGATGCCCTGTGAGTTCGGCGGGAATTCGGCCACCGTGACGTCGCGGTAGGTGCTCGTCACCGGTTCGGTCCACTCGGAGCGGTGGGCGGCGAGGTCGGCCATGTTGAGCGCTCCACCCAGGCGGTGAACCGTCGACGAGATCCGTTCGGCGATGGGGCCGGTGTAGAAGGCATCCCGGCCCCCGGAGGCGATGAGCCGGAAGCTGTCGGCGAGAGCAGGCAGCCGCAGGCGGTCGCCGATCGACGGGATCACGCCACCGGGGATGTACGTCGCGTGCGCTTCCGGGTGACCCTGGAGCAAGGGTTCGGCGTTCCGCAGACCGGCGGCCAGCTTGACCGAGACTGGGAACCCATCGCTGGCGTAGTCGATGGCGGGCTGGAGCAGGTCAGCGAACGGTAGCCGCCCGAACGCCTGCTGGGCCGTCACCCAGGCGTCGACTGTGCCCGGCACGGTGATGCTGTGGACGCCCCGGATCGGCATCCGCTCGTGACCCGCCGAACGGACGAATGCGCGGCTCGTCCCCATGGCTGAGCGGCCAGAGCCGTTGAGCGCGTGGAGCTTGCCGGTGCTCGCCTCGTGGTAGAGCAGGAACAGGTCGCCGCCGACCGTGGTCTGGTGGGGGTACAGCACGGTCAGGACGGCGTTGGTCGCGATCGCGGCATCGATGGCGGAGCCACCCGCCCGGAGGACGCCGACCCCGGCTTCCGCCGCCAGGATGTGAGGAGCCGCGACGACCCCGTTGAAGGCCAGGGTCGATCGACTCGGGGAGACATGGGCCACGGTCGGCTCCTCATTTCCTGCTGGGTGTAGGCGGTATGAGACTGGACTAGCGGGCCGGGATCACGTACAGCTCTGTCTGCGGCGGGACGATCCACTCGCAGCCGTCTGCCGTCACGACGACGTCCTCCTCGATCTGGGCGCCTTGGATGCATGGCTCCAGCGTGAAGACCATGCCCTCCTCGATCACGCCGCCGGATCGGTCGCGGTAGCGGGCGTTGTTGGGGCCGAGGACGACACCGCCGTCATGGACCAGCCGGCCGACCTGGTGCCCGAGGGCATGGGTGAAGCCGTAGCCGCGGTCCTCGACGATCTGGCGACTCGGCTTGTCGACGTCCCAGCCGATCACCCCGGGCTTGATGAGGCTCTTGGCCATCGCGACGCTGTCCGTCACGGCGCGGAAGCGGTGGACGGCGTCGGGGTCTGGCTCGGTCTCGCCCGGTCGCGACAGGTACCAGGTTCGCTGCATGTCGGAGCAGTAACCCTCGACGACGACGCCGAAGTCGATCCGGACGGTGTCGCCGGCCTTGATCGGCTTGAGGGTCGGCGGGGTGTGGCCAGCCTCCCGGTCCCCGGCGACGACCGACGGGCAGAAGGCAGCCTCCCAGGCCGGGCCGACGCCGTAGGTGTCCATCCGCTCGTTGATGAACTCGTGGACCTCCATCTCGGTCATCCCGACCTTTAGGACGCCCGTGACGTCATCGAAGATCTGCTGGGTGATCTGGCAGGCGCGGCGAATGCGCTCGACCTCGCCCGCCGTCTTCCGGGCCCGGATCCGCTCGGCCACGGGCACGGAGGAGACGAGGCGGTCCACCAGGCCGACCGGGGTCAGCTCCCGGACCAACTGGAGGTACAGGCCGTGGGTCAGCCCGTCGGTGCCGAAGTCCTCCTCGCTGTAGTTCAGGGCTATGGAGGCGGGATCGCGGGCCTTGAGGGTCTCGTGGAACGGGATCCGCCAGTCGCCGCTGTAGGCATGGATCTCATCGAAGATGTCCTCGACCTGGGTGCGGTCGTAGTCGGCGACGATGGCGACCGATGGACCCTCGGCGAAGATCATCAGGGCGCTGGTGCCGGCGATGTACGGCATCCCCGTTACGAACGGCAGCATGAGGTCGCTGCCCTCGCGGGTGAACGTCAGCCAGCAGGCGATGCCGTGCTCCTGGAGAAGGGACTTCGCCTGGGCGTGCTTCTCGCGCGCCAGCGCGATCCGCTCGCGCTCGTCCTCGGTCTGCTCGATCGGGTCCGCAACGTCGGCCATGGCGATGGGTCTCCTGTCAGCGTGGATCGGTCCGGGGCGGTCGGTCGGATGGCGTCAACCGGTCGATTCTCTCAAAGGTCGCCAGGAACCGCCAGACCCCGGGGCTGGGCGAGCTCAGACGCCCCGGGGCTGGGAGCCGGCCGACGTGAGCTCGATGCCGAGGCTGGCAACCTCTTCGCCGTCGACGAAGAGTTCGGCGGCGTAGTTTCCCGTTGGGAGCGAGCCGTCCAGCGTCATCGGTATGGCGACCCACTGGCGTCCGTCCTGCTCGACGGTGAAGGCCGAGCCACCCGCATAATCCCGCTCCTGGACGTCGATCGTGTTGCGGTACCAGCCCGATTCGACCACGCTCCCGGCCCGGAGGCCATCGAGATCCGCGACGAGGTAGACAGTCCCCGCGTTGACGGCGACTGACACGACGAAGCCATTGGGCTGACCCGAAGCCTCGACGCTCGTCGCGAGCCCGACCTCCTGGACGGTCGGTGGTGGCGGTGGCGTCGCGGTCGGCGTCAGGGTCGGTGACGCGTACCGGTTGGCCGCGAAGGTGGCCTGACCCCCAGTGACCACACCAGGCGTCGTCTCCGCCGTCTCGCGGGCATCTCCCTGCTCAGTAGCCCGGTCGGAAGCACAGCCTGACAGCACGAGGACGACCAGGGCGATGACGGTCAGCACGTGAACTGGCCGCCGCGACCGCGCGGAGGCCAGTTCAAGCCGGTCAGAGGTGGGATCGTTGCTGTCGTTAGGCCGATTGGCGGGGCGGCCGGTACTGTCCAAACGCATCCTGGTACTCCTCGGCGACGTCCCGGGCCGTCTTGTGCACGTAGATCCGGGTGGTCGATGGCGAAGCATGACCGAGAATCGTCTGGACTGTCGACTCCCGGACCCGCCGGCGGACCAGTTCGGTCGCCAGGCCATGCCGGAAGGAGTGGGGGGTGACCTCGCTCTCGACCCCGGTGGCGGCGCAGAGCTGGGCGACGATGTGCTCGACGGTGCGCGGGCTGACCGATGTGCCGGGATCGCCGAGCTTGTCGCGACCGCTGAAGGCCGGGTAGGCCGCCGCCCCGCGGACCGGGTCCTCGCGCATGGCCCAGTACCGGGTCATCGCCTCGGCGGTCTCCATGTCGAAGTGGACCGTCCGGCTCTTGCCGCCCTTGGCGCGGTAGACGCTGGCGGTCCCGTTGGCGAGGTCGACGTCCCGGCGGCGCAGGGCGCAGAGTTCCGAGACCCGGACGCCCGTCCGGTAGAGGAACAGGATCATCGCGCGGACTTTCAGCCGGCGGAGCTCGAGGTTCGGTTTGCCGGCCGGTTCACCGACGCGGATGAATTCGACGATGGTCTCCAGGTCCGCAAGCTTGACATCCGGAGGTGGTGGGGTGAAGCGGGGCATCATCGCGGCGATCCGGACACGGAGCCGGTCTGTCGGCAGGTCGGGGTGGAGGTCGTAGGCCGAGAGGTAGGCGCAGAACTTCCGGACGGCGGAGAGGTTGTTCTGCGCGGTCCGCATCTGCGAGACCTCCTCGGGCGTCCGGATATCCGCCGGGACGAGGAGCGACGCGAACGACGTGACGTGGTCCGCGAGCAGGGCCGTGACGGGCATCTCGGCCGGGTTCATCCCCTCGTTCTGCTCCAGGTGGCGCAGGAACTTGGCGATGCCGTTGCGGTAGGTCTTCTTCGAGCGCGGCGCCAGCCGGAGGTCGCCGAAGAACATCTCGACCGCCGTCAGCACGGAGAACAACTCGCCCGGTTCGGGCCCGTCGGGGATGGTCAGTCCCTCCGAGCGGTCGGTCGGCACCGGCATCGCGATGGGGCGGATCGGGCGGCTGAAACCGTTCGGGGTTCCGGAACGTGGCTGATGGGTGGCGGCCATGTCGCTGATCGTCCTCTCGCTGGGGACGTCGTCGTGGTCCCTGTCGGGGTCCTGACGACCGGCTGACGGTCTTCGCGACGACGGGTCGCCGACCAGGAGCGTCACCAGCGGGAGGGTGTACGTACACTGTGAACGCATGGTACTACGAGACGGTGTTCTCCGCAACACCCGCCTGGTCTGGTGTACGCCCCGCCTCTGGCTCCGGTTCTCCGCCCCGCCTGGCGTAGCGCCGCACGAAGCCCGTCATGTCCCGGTGGAAATCGCCATTGGAGACGACGCGCGTCGCGCCACCGGCTTTGGCCGCCCGGAAGCCCTGCACGTCCTTGTGGGGGCCGAACGCGAGCACGGGGGTGGGAGGGACGGTCCGGCTCGTCGTTTCCTCAATCAGCGGCCAGTCAGGGGCGGCGGCCATGTCCACGATGACGAGCGCGGGCGCCGGGCCGTCCGCCAGTGCGGCGGCCAGCGCCTCGGCCCCCGGTACGATCCGCGGCTCCCAGCCATCTGCGAGCAGAGCCTGTCGGAGCCGGACGCCGAAGAACAGGTCCTGATTCAGGATCACGATGGCCGGACGGGCGACTTCGGACCGGTCGACTGGCTGAGGTTCCTGGGGGGGGACGGTCATCTGGCGGCTTCCTGTCCTTTGGGCGGCGAATGGTCCGGCTGGTAGCGTACGTTCTCGCCACCGATCAACACGCCGGGCGATTTTGCGGCTAGAATGGGCCACGGCAGTTTGTCCGGCCGGTCTTCCGGTCATCAATGAAGGATGCAACGTGGAGACGTACAACATCTATATGGATGAGACCCCGGCCGGCGGCCTCGACACCGAGGACGAAGGCGTCGAGGTCGAATTCCGGGTGGTGCCAAACGGCTCGGACGACGGTGACCCCGAGAACAACGCGGTCCTGGCCGGTCTCGACCTGGTCGACCTGATCAACCTCCGCGACGCCCTGCAGCAGGAGATCGACAATTACGCCCTGACTGCCCTCGAGGCCGAAGCGACGGCCGCTGAGAGCGGCGAGGAAGAGTAGTCGGCCCACGCGGAAAGAAGCCAGTGCGCGAGCCCGTTGGACGAGTGTCCAGCGGGCTCGTCGCGTTCTCGTCCCCACCGGACGATGTGCTGCTCACGGACTCTCCTCGGTCAGTCGGCCGTCCCTGAGCAGGAGACGACGCGTGGCGAGCCGCTCGATCGCGCGCCGGTCGTGCAACACCATCAGCGTCGTCCCATCGAAGCCCGCGAGCGCTGCCTCGAATTGCTCCCGGCTGTCGATGTCGAGGTGATTGAGCGGCTCGTCGAGCACGAGGAAGTTCGCCCCCTGGAGGATCAGCAGCGCCAGCGCCAGCCGGGCCCGTTCGCCATAGGACAGGTCGGCGGCCCGCCGGAGGGGCGCCTCGGCCGAGAACAGGAAGCGGTGGAGATACGTCCGGGCGTCCGACTCGCTGATCGGGGCAGCCAGCCGGACATGGTCGAGCACGGTCCGGTCCGGGTCGATCCCATCCTGCTCCTGGCTGAACAGACCCGGAACGATGCTGGCGCCGAGCCGGACACTGCCCGAGGTGGGAGCGATCTCGCCGAGCAGGGTCCGCAGCAGGGTGGTCTTGCCGCTGCCGTTGGCACCGAGCAGTGCCACCCGGTCCCCGGCGCGGATATGAAACGACATATCCCTGAGAATAGGCCGTCCGCCTAGTGAAACCGAAAGGTCCGTCGCGACGGCGACCTCCTGCCCGCCCGGTGGAGCGGGGGGCAACTCGACCGAGAGACCCCAGCGCTGCCGTGGCTTCTCGATCCGTTCCTCGGAATCCAGGAGCCGTTCGAGGCGGCGTTCGCGGACGACGGCCAACCGGGCGACTTTCTTCATACGGCCGCGGACGTAGTCGTGCTGGGTCTCACCCTCGACTCTCGCCGCGCGGCCAGCGACGGCCCGGATGTCCGCCTCGACGCGATCGATCATATCCTGCTGCCGGCGCCAGGCCGATGCCTGCTCGGCTGCCTCCGCCGCGCGGGCGGCGAGGAGGTCGCTGTAGCCGCCCGCGCTGAGGGTCCAGCCCGACCCCAGATCGTCCAGGGCCAGGACATCGGTCGCTACCCGGTCGAGGAAGGCGCGGTCGTGGGAGACGATGATCGCGGCGCCGGTCTGCGACAGGACGAGGCGCTCGACCGCCTCTGCCGCGTCGGTGTCCAGGTGGTTGGTCGGTTCGTCGAGGAGGAGCAGATCCGGTCGGCTGGCGAGCAGCGCCGCCAGCCCGGCCCGGGTCTTCTGCCCCCCGGACAGCTGGGCCAGCGGCGTCTCCCAGCCACGACCGAGCGCGTCCGGCCCGACGGCGAGCCGGGCCATCGTCGCGATCAGGTGATCGGCCGCCTCGTAGCCGCCGAGGTCCTCGAACGCGCGGATGGCCTCGTCGTAGCGGGTCAATGCCTCCGGGTCGCCCACTGCCCCCAGGCTCGCCGTGGCGCGGTCGACACGGACCTGGGACGTGGCGAGCCCGCCGGTCGGGACATCGACGAGGTCGGCGAGCGTGCCGTCCGGGCGATCGGCGAAGCCCTGTCGGAGATAGCCGATCCGCTTGCCTGGCGCGAGGGAGACGCTCCCACTCGCTGGCTGGCGCTCACCGGTCAGGATCGAGAGGAGCGTGCTCTTGCCAGACCCATTGGGCCCGACGACGCCGAGGATCTCGCCGGCGTTGAGAGAGAAGGAGAGATCCGCGAAGATCTCCCGCTGGCCGATGTGGGCAGTGACGGAGTGGACGGTCAGCATGGGCATCGCCTGACGGGAGGCACGCCATCATCTGCAACCCGAACCGGGCGGGTCGGCCCGGTCAGGACGCGGGATGGGCGGGCCGCGATGCGCGGCACGGAGTGATCGGTGTGGGCAGGGCCAGAGCGGTCTAGGCCGCGCGGCAGGTGAGAGCCCTCTGGCGCCCATCAGATCTTCACGGGAACGCCCTCCGGGGC
>CADCWK010000037.1 GCA_902806375.1 uncultured Thermomicrobiales bacterium | reverse complement strand
CTGTCCGGTCGACGCCATCACCATGAGCCGGGAGTACGAGCTCTCCGTCATGGAGCGCGACGGCCTGATCTACTCCAAGACCGAGCTGGCCGCCATCGGTGCGCAGATTCCCTCCTGGTGGGACACCGGCACCGACCCGGACACCGACAGCCGCCGCCCCGAGGGTGGCCGCTATGACCGGTTCCGGGATCACGCCACCGGCTACCGCTACGAGTAGGGTCGACTGATCTGCCGTCATCACGCCCGCCCCGGTCGATCCGGCGCGGGCGTGGTCGGTTTTCGGCTCCGCTCAGCGTCGAGGGGTCCGGGGAAGGAAAGCCACGCATGAAGCTGGGACGAGTCTGGCCACTGGTCGGGCGACGTGAAGACCACGGCACATGGATCACGGGACAGGTACTGGGATGCCCGTACCCGCGGACCGCGGCTGATCTCGACCGCCTGGCAGGGGCGGGCGTCTCGGTCATCGTCAACCTCCACCGTCGTGCCCATGACCCGGACATACTCGATCGGCTCGGTCTCACGGCGATCCATCTCCCCGTCCGGGACTTCACCTCTCCGACGCCGCGGCAACTCGAGGAAGGAGTAGCGGCGATCGCCCGGGGCGTCGCGGCTGGACGACGAGTAGCCGTCCACTGTGGGGCCGGGCTCGGACGGACGGGAACCCTGCTCGCCTGCTACCTGGTCCATGAGGGCCAGACAGCGGACGACGCCATTGCCCTCGTGAGATCGCTGCGCCCCGGCTCCATCGAGACCTCGGGCCAGGTCCGGGCCGTCGGAGCGTTCTCGGATCGCCACCTGACTACCCATCGCAGCGGCGTCGACGACTGAGCGAGATTCGTCGTCGCGACGACGGTCCGCCATCGTCCGCCATGGGGACGGACGGCTCACCGTAACCGCGGGGCGTCCCCCAGGTGGTAGGATCACGGGCGGGCACACCGGGCGTTCTCCTGCCAACGACGGGCCGGGAAACCGCTCACGCTCCCCGGTATGGGGAAATCGCGGCGTGACGGGTGGGTCCGGCGGGACACTGGCGTGCTACGGTCCTGCCCGGTGCGATGAGATACGTTCAACTCGGCTACCCTCGTCCCCCTCCCAGCGACGGGGGCGAGCGACCCACCGAACCGGTAAGCGCGACTCGTCCTGACCAGCAGAGGGAGCAACGCAGACGTGAGCAACCCGACCCCGGGCTTCCGCACCGAGCACGACTCGATGGGCGACATGCAGGTCCCGGCCGACGCACTCTACGCCGCCCAGACCCAGCGCGCCGTCGAGAACTTCCCCGTCTCCGGGATGCCACTGCCCGCGGCCCTGATCCACGCGCTCGGGGCCATCAAGGGCGCCGCCGCCATGGCCAACGCCGAGCTCGGCCTGCTGGATGGCGAGATCGCGGCCGCGATCCTCAGTGCGGCCGACCGCGTCGCAGCCGGCGAACTGGACGACCAGTTCCCGATCGACGTCTTCCAGACCGGGTCGGGGACGTCATCGAACATGAACGCCAACGAGGTCATCGCGACACTGGCCAGTCAAACTCTCGGCCGGCTGGTCCACCCCAATGACCACGTCAACATGGGCCAGTCGTCCAACGATGTCTTCCCGTCTGCCCTCCACGTCGCGGCCGTTGTCGGCATCGAGCGGAACCTGATCCCGGCCCTGGAAGGGCTCCACGCCGCGCTGTCGGCCAAGGCGACCGAGTTCGACGACGTCGTCAAGATCGGCCGGACCCATCTGATGGACGCGGTCCCGATCCGGCTCGGACAGGAGTTCTCCGGGTACGCCCGCCAGATCGAACTGGGCGGTGAGCGGCTGACCGCCTGCCTCCCCGGCCTGCGGGAACTCGCCATCGGCGGGACGGCCCTCGGCACCGGGCTGAACACTCACCCTGGTTTCGCCCCTCATGTCGCCACCACGCTGACCGCCCGGTATCGGACCGAGTTCCGCGAGGCCACCAACCACTTCGAGGCGCAGGCCAGCCGGGATGCCTACGTCTTCGCCGCGGGCACCCTGACGACCGTTGCCAGCTCCCTGATCAAGATCGCCAACGACATCCGGCTCCTGGCCTCCGGACCCCAGGCCGGCCTCGGCGAGTTGATCCTGCCGGCCATCCAGCCGGGCAGTTCGATCATGCCGGGCAAGGTCAACCCGGTCATCCCCGAGAGCGTCATCCAGGTCGGCGTCCATGTGACCGGGAGTTGCCAGGCTGTCGTCGGTGGTGGCCAGTGGGGACAGCTCGACCTCAACGTCATGCTGCCGATGATGGGCTACAACCTCCTGACCGCGATCGACCTGCTCGCCAACGTGTCGACCGTCTTCAGCGAGAAGTGCATCAAGGGGACGACGGCAAACGTCGAGCGCTGCCGCGGCTACATCGAGGGCTCCATCAGCATGGCGACCGCCCTCAACCCGCTGATCGGCTACGAGCGGGCCGCGACGATCGCCAAGCGGGCCTGGAGCGAGGGCCGGACCGTCCGGGAACTCGCCTACGAGACGGCCGGGCTCACCCGGCAACAGATCGATGAGGCGCTCGATCCCTACGCCCAGACCGTCGCGGGCACCAGCACCGGCGGGTCGGGAGGATAACCCGACGTTCCCCACAGGACCGATCGAAGACGGCGCCGCCCGGATCGATCCGGGCGGCGCCGTCATGTCCGATATGCGCGACAGTCCGGGCGATCAGGCGCTCAGCGACCGAAGGGTCGCCAGGTTCTTCCGGTCCAGGTCTCCGGTCGTGTCCTTCTCGGTCTCAAGGACGCCCATGCGCCCGGTCATCCGGGGATCGGTCATCAGGTTCCGGAACCCTTCCAGGCCGATCTCGCCCTCCCCGATGTGTTCGTGCCGGTCCTTGTTGCTACCGAGACCGAACTTGGCGTCGTTGAGATGGAAGACCCGGATCTGATCCAGGCCGACGATCTCGTCGAACTGGCGCATCGTCTCCGCATAGGTCTCCGGCGTCCGGATGTCGTAGCCCGCCACGAAGGTGTGGCAGGTGTCGAAGCAGACGCCGACCCGGGCCTTGTCCTCGATCCCGTCGATCATCTCCGCGATCTCCTCGAACGTCTTGCCGAGCGTCGTGCCCTGGCCGGCCGTCGTCTCGAGGAGGAGCATCGTCGTCCCGTCCGGTCGCGCGGCGAGGACCTGGTTGACCGATTCGATGATCCGGGCGATCCCTGCCTCCGGCCCGCTGCCGACGTGGGCACCCGGGTGGCTGACGAGGTAGGGGATCTCCAGCGTGTCACAGCGCTGCAGCTCGACGAGCAGCGCCGCCTGGGACTTCGCCCGAAGGTCATCGTCCGGCGACGCCATATTGATCAGGTAGGAGTCGTGTGCGACGACACGCCGATTGAGCCGGGTGTCGGCAGTCAGGCCACGGTGAAATGCCGTGATCTGCTCGTCGGTCAGCGGCTTGGCGGCCCACTGGCGTTCGCTCTTCGTGAACAACTGGCACGACTCGAGTCCGAGCTCGGCCGCCCGTTCGAGGGCCCTGGGCGGCCCGCCACCGCTCGTCGACATGTGGGATCCGAGCGCAAGCATCGTTGGTCCTTTCGGTACTCAGTGGTCCCGGGAAGAGATTCGCGGGGGTGACGCGGAAGTCGGGCGGGATCGCCACCGCTCCGGCTCAGGCGGTCCGATCGGCCTCCGCCAGCTCCGTCAGCGCGCCGGCGTTGAAGCCGACGGTGCTTCGATGACCGCTGATCGCCAGCGGGCGGCGCAACAGCGTCGGCTCCTCGGCCATCGCCGCGAGCAACGCCTCGTCATCCAGGCCACGTCCCGCGATGTCCAGGTCCCGGTAGGCTTTCGCCCGCGTCGACAACATCTCCGACGGTGTCCGACCAGCCCGGGCGAGGACGTCGCGGAGTTCATCGGCGGAGAAGCGATCGCGGAAGTAGTCGCGTCGCTCCACCCGGGCGCCGGACGCCTCGAGCAGAGCGACTGCCTTGCGGCAGGACGTACACGTCGGATGGACGTAGATCGAGATCATCGGGACCTCCACGAACGGATCGGACAGCCATGGACGACAAGCATACCTGAGTGTCCGTACACCTGGGTGGACGGGCCGGGGCGAATGGGCGTTTCGGCCGGAACATCGCTTGCTTCCCGCCGCCATGCCGGATCGACATGGCGGCGGGACGCCGCGACGTCGCCGATAGACACCGGCATGGCCACCGGGTAGCATTCGCCGTCGGGTCGGTCGCGACCGACCACCGGCCAAGAGCGACGAGCCCGCCGCGACCCCGTCCAGCTCCGGACTACCGTCGCCATGAAGGATGGGCATGCCTGCATCGCCGACGAACGGAACCCCCGTGACCGACGGTGAGCCGTCGCTGAGCATCGTCGTCCCTGCCTACAACGAGTCAGGACGGATCGAGGAGTGTCTCCGGGCAGTCGTCGCCCACGCCGAGCAGCGACCGGGCAGGACGGAGATCCTGCTCGTCGACGACGGCAGCAGCGACGACACGCTCGCCCGCGTCCAGCGCCTGGCCGGGCAGTGGCCCGACCTGCGGATCCTCGCTGAATCGCACCGGGGCAAGGCCGCCGCCGTGCGGGCCGGGATGCTCGCCGCCACCGGCCGGATCGTACTCTTCACCGATGCGGATCTCGCCACGCCACTGCGGTACACCTCAGCGCTCGTCGAGCAGATCGAGGCTGGCGCCGATGTCGTCATTGCCTCACGCGAGGGGCGGAACGCCCGGCGGGTCGACGAGCCATTGCATCGACACGTCATGGGTCGGGTCTTCAACCTGATCGTGCAGGGCCTCCTCCTGCCGGGGATCCAGGACACCCAGTGCGGGTTCAAGGCGTTCCGGCGGGACGCGGCGCGGGCGATCCTGGAGGAGACCCACCTCTACCGGGATGCGACACTCGCCCACGGCGCGCGCGTGACCGCTTTCGACGTCGAGCTGCTCTACATCGCCCGCCGCCTGGGACAGACGATCGCGGTCGTTCCCGTCGTCTGGTCGGCTGGCAGCGACAGCAAGGTCAACCCGGTCATCGACACGTGGATCAACCTGACCGATGTCCTCAAGATCCGGCTCAATGGATGGCGCGGGCGCTATCCGACCAGCGGTCGTTGAGAACCCGGGCCGGGGTGGACGACAGTGAGCAACGGTTGTGGCGGTTCAAGGAATAGGTAAACTGGGCGCGGTACCGGCAGGACGATCTGGGGACGATTGGCTATTGCCCGGCTTTCGCCACTGGAGCAGGGGTTCGATGCCATCGATGGCTCCGAATCGACCGTACCAGCCACCCCCTGACCGTTCGAGATGGTCCCCGGAGGATCGATGGCCGACGACGACGATTCCCGGACATCTCTTGATAGGATCGCGACCCAGATCGCCGATTCCGTGGGTTCCGTAGCGGACGAGATGCTGCGACTGTCCGAGACGACATCGGCCATCGTGCGACGGTCCGAGCAGGACCGCGCCCGGATGCGCCAGGTCATGGACCATTTCGCTGTCGGGTCCATCGTGGCCGACGACGTGTCCGGACGCGGTGCGCGCGGCCTCGGCGACGTGCAGATCAACCGGCAGGCCATGCGCCGGGATCTCGACGCTCTCGACGAGTCGATCAGTCGCGGGCATCTCCTGCACGGTCGCCTGATGGCCAGTCACCGCATGTTGCGCGACCTCCGGTCGTCGTTCTGGGAAGACGGCGGCGAGGAGCAGGTCGTACCGACCGGGGACGTGCGGCTCCAGCAGGCGACCCTGGCGGCCCGGGAGGACGAACGGGGTCGGCTCGCCCGCGAGATCCATGACGGACCGGCCCAGGTCCTTGCGAACGCGATCTTCGCGCTGGACATAGCCGAGCAGGTTGCTCGCCGCGATCCGGACCGCGTCCCCGGAGAGCTGTCACAGGTGCGTGCCCTGCTCAGGGATGGCGTGGCGGAAATGCGCCGGTTCATGACCGATCTCCGGCCGGCGATGCTGACGGACCGTGGCCTCCTACCGACTCTGCAGCGATACGTGGTCGAGTACAACCGGTTCTTCGACAAGCAGGTCACCTTCACGGGGACGGATGTCCCGCCGACCCTGGGCAGTGAGCAGCAGCTCAACCTGTTCCGGATCGTCCAGGAGGGTCTGCAGAATCTCCACAAGCACGCGGGCACGCGGAGCGGCGCTGTCGCGATCGGACCGGACCCGGCCGCAGAGTTGCTGGTCCTCTCGATCGTCGACGAGGGAAAGGGTTTCGATATGGGGTCGCTGGCGGTCGATGCCAGGCAGGGCGCTGGCCTGACCGGCATCCGTGAACGCGCCCGGCTCATGGGTGCCGACCTCGACCTCCGCAGTGCGCCCGGAGTGGGCACCAGCATCCGGGTCGCCCTGCCGCTCGCTGTCCGCCAGGCAGTCGGTCCAGCCGACGGGTCAACCAACGGGAGATCAACATGAGTCGAACCGGCGGACCGAGCGGCAACGCGATCACGATCCTGATCGTCGACGACCACCCGCTGTTCCGGCGCGGGATTCGCTGGAGCCTGGAGACCGAACCGGACCTCATCGTCGTCGGCGAGGCGGGGAATGGCGCCCAGGCCATCCAGCTCGCCGACGAGCTCGTCCCCGACGTGATGCTCGTGGATATCAATATGCCGGAGATGAGCGGGCTCGAGGTCACCCGGATCGTGAAGCGGCATCACCCGCAGATGGGGATGATCGTCCTGACGATGCACGAGGACGACGAGCAACTCTTCCATGCCATCAGGGTGGGTGCCGCGGCCTTCTCCACGAAGGACGTCGAGGCCGACGCGCTCGCCACGGTCATCCGTCGCGTGGCACGGGGGGAGTACGTCATCAACGAGAACGTCCTCAGCCGGCCATTCGTCGCCTCGCGGGTACTGGACCAGTTCCGGGAACTGCCCGACAACCCGGCAGACGCCGACGTCGTGTTCTCGCCCCTCACCCCGCGCGAGATCGAGATCCTGGATTGCGTCGCCCAGGGCAACAGCAACAAGGAGATCGCCCAGATCCTCAAGATCTCCGACCAGACGGTGAAGAACCACATCACGTCGATCCTGCGCAAGCTGGCCGTCAATGACCGGACACAGGCGGTGATCTACGCCTTGCGCCATGGCTGGATCCGGCTCGACGACGGCCCAACCGTCCTCTAGGTCGCCGGGAACGGGGTGGTCACGGTCCGCCCGGATAGGCCAGTCCCGGACCGTCGCCCAACGCGGAGTCGCGACCGCGATCGCCCAGCGTCGGCTACCGTCGAGCGAACTGTTTCTCCAGCTCGCCCTGGCTGAGATGCAGCATCGTCGGGCGACCGTGGCCGCACGCCCGCGGCTGCTCGGTCTGCTCCAGCTGCGCAACCAGTTCCCGCATCTCGGCCAGCGAGAGTGCCTGCCCCGCCCGGATCGACGTGTGGCAGGCGGCGCTGATCGCGACCGCGTCGAGCCACGACTCGCCGGTCCCGCCCTCGGCCAGTTCGTCGAGGATCAGCCGGAGACGTTCGCCGATGTTGACGCCACGCATCATCGCGGGCATGGCGCGGATGGCGACTGTCTGGGGACCGAACGGGTCGATCTGGAACCCGATCGCCTCCAGCTCGGCCGTCGACCGCTCGAAGGCGCCGTACTGCTGGTGGGTCAGCTCGACGATCATCGGGTCGAGGAACGGCTGCCGATCGATGCGGCGTCCCTGCATCTCGCTGAGGATGCGCTCGTACATCACCCGCTCGTGGGCGGCGTGCTGGTCGATCATGAACATACCGTCCGGCCCCTCGGCGATGATGTACGTCCCGTTGACCTGCCCCAGCACCCGCAGCACCGGTACCGGCCGCGCCGGCACGGCCGGGTCCGCCTCCGGTTCGGGGACGACCGTCGCTCCGGACCGCACGGCCGGCACCGGCAACCCTGTCACCGCGCCGTCCTTCGGCTCGAACGGTCGCGGGCCGAATCCAGTGCCGTCCCCCAGCGGGGAGGCTCCCCACGCCCGCTGCCCCGGCGTCGATGGGCGCAGCGAGATCGGCCGGTTCTCCATCCCCGGCTCCCGCAGGGTGGTGTCTCCCAGATGCACCTCGGGCACCTCGTTGGGCCGGGCCGTGCTCAGCGCCCGGTGGGCGGCGCGGGAGACAGCCCGGGCGACCGACCGCTCGTCGACGAACTTGACCTCGGCCTTGGTCGGGTGGACGTTGACGTCGACCATCGCCGGGTCGAGCGCGATCCGGATCACCCCGACCGGGTGGCGGCCGACCATGACCAGCGAGTGATAGGCCTCCTCCAGCGCGAACAGGAGGGGCCGGTTCTGGACCCAGCGCCCGTTGACGAAGAACAGCAGACTGTTCCGGTGCGACCGCGTCACCTCGGGCAGGCCGATCCAGCCCGTCGCCGTCACGCCCGGCACGGCGGCACTCTCGTCCAGTTCGGGCAGCCGGATGGCGGCTGGCCCGACTTCCGTCCCCCAGATCGCGACGGCGGCCGCGACCTCGTCACCCCGGCCGTCGGTCGCGAAGCTGCGCCGGTCGTCGACGGTGACGCTGAAGGCGACGTCCGGCCGGGCCAGCGCGTAGGCGGCGATGTTCCGGACCATGATCGCCGTCTCGGTCCCGGCCTGCCGGAGGAAGCGGCGGCGGGCCGGCACGTTGCCGAACAGGTCGCGGACCGTGACGCGGGTGCCCGTAACGGCCGCCACCGGCCGTGGCGGCCGGGCGACGCCGTAGACCACGTCGAGCTCCGTCCCGACCGACGCGTCGGCGGTCCGGCTCCGGACGCTGAAGTCGCTGACGGCGGCGATGCTCGGCAGCGCCTCCCCCCGGAACCCGAGGGAGGCAAGGCGATGCAGGTCGTCCCACTCGGTCAGCTTGGAGGTGGCGTGGCGCTGGAGGGCGAGCGGCAACTCGGCAGCGGGGATCCCGGCGCCGTCGTCGACGACCTCGATCAGACCGGAGCCACCCTTCTGGATCGCGACCGAGATGGTCGTCGCGCCGGCGTCGAGGCTGTTCTCGACCAGCTCCTTGAGCGCGGAGGCTGGCCGCTCGATCACTTCGCCCGCGGCGATCTTGCCGATCACGCGCTCGTCCAGCAGACGGATGGGCATGCACTACTCCCAGGGACCGCGTCGGTCCCCCGCGTACGAGTCGAGGTCGACGGTCACCATTATGTCACTTCCTGACCCCGCCGGTGAGCAGACACGCTCCGGCTCGCCGGGTCGAAGAAGCGCCACGGCACCTCGGTCGCCTTGCTCAGGCCGATCCTCGGGGACGCCCAGACCGTAACGAGATCCGGCCCATCGTTGATGAACAGCACAGGATCGGCGGTCAAGTCGCGCCCGTCGTCCATCAGGGTAATCCCCAGCGCCCGGGCGAGATTGCCCGGGCCGGCCGCCAGCCGGTCGTCCGGGACGGACGGCGCCACGGCCCGCCGCTGACGCATGGCGTCCAGGCCGGCCAGCGGCGCGAGCGCCCGGATCAGGACCGCGGTTGGTGACCCGGGGGGCTCGGCCACGACGTTGAGCGTGTTGTGCAGCCCATGGGAGAGGTGGACGTAGGCCAGCCCGGCCTCTCCCCCCATCCGCTCGCGGGAGCGGCGGAGCCGGACGGCGTGCGAGGCCGGATCGGCCAGCCCGGCGTAGGCCTCGGTCTCGACGATCCGGCCACTGGTCAGGTGGCCGCCGAGGTGGGACACGAGGACCTTCCCGACGAGCTGCCGGGCGACATCGAGCACCGGCTGCTCGAAGAACGCCCGGCTCAACCGCTCCTCGACGACGGTCACCCGAGATCGGCCAGCCGCTCGGACAGCACCGCGATCTGCTCCTCGGCCGTTGCAAGTCTCCTTCGCTGGACCTCGACCACTTTCTCCGGCGCCCGGGCCATGAACGCCTCGTTGCCCAGTTGCGCCGTCGCCCGGCCCCGCTCGGCCTCGGCGTCGGCGATCTCGCGCCGGAGCCGGTCCCGCTCCGCGTCAAGATCGATCATCCCGGCCAGCGGCAGGGCGGCCGTGACGTCGCCGGCGACCACCGTCAGGGCCTGCTCGACCCGCCGCGAATCGCCGCCCGTGATGACCAGCCGGTCGGGAGCGATCCGCGCCAGGCTGCCGAGCTCACGCTGGAGCTCGGTCAGCGCCGCCGCCCGCGACCCGGCGAAGATCTCGGCCTCGATCCAGCGCCCGGGTTCGACGCCGCTCTCGGCCCGGGCGTTCCGGATGCCCCGGACCAGCTCGATCATCGTCGCGAACGTCTCATCGGCGGCGTTGTCGACCTCACCGGCCTCAGGCCAAGGCGCGACCATGATGCTGTCGCCGGCGTGCGGTAGCGCCTGCCAGAGCGACTCGGTCACGAACGGCATGAACGGGTGCAGCAGGCGGACGCTGCGCTCCAGCACGAAGGCCAGCGTCTGGCCGACAGCCGCCCGTTCCTCGGCCGTTCCGCGGAGCCGGACCTTGGCCGCCTCGATGTACCAGTCGCAGAGCTCCGACCAGATGAAGTCCTGGATCTGCCGCGCCGCCTCGCCGAACTGGTAGGAGGCCAGCAGCGACGTCGAACTGGCCGTCACACCGTCCAGCCGGCTGATGATCCAGCGGTCGGTCGTCGTCAACGCGAAGGCGTCCGCCGTCGGGCGCACGGGACCGTCGGCGCCGACCACGATGTCCGCGCCCGCCTCGTCGATCGCCCGGAGCGCGAACCGGGTCGCGTTCCAGAGCTTGTTGGCGAAGTTGCGGGCCGTCTCGACCCGCTGCGGGCCGATCCGCACGTCGTTGACCGGCGAGCCGGCCGTCATCAGCGCGAACCTGAGCGAGTCCGCCCCATACTCCTGCGCCATCGCGATCGGGTCGATCACGTTGCCCTTGGTCTTGGACATCTTGGCGCCGTCGGCGTCACGCACCAGGCCGTGCATGTAGACGGTGTGGAACGGCACCTCGCCCATGATCTCAAGCCCGAAGAAGACCATCCGCGACACCCAG
>CADCWK010000036.1 GCA_902806375.1 uncultured Thermomicrobiales bacterium | reverse complement strand
ATCATCGTCGACCAGGAGCGGATGGGGGCCAACATCCGGTCCACGGTCGGCACCGCGACCGACGCCAACGCGATGCTCCGCCGCCTGTTCGCCCGGATCGGGCAGCCCAGTCTCGGCTCGCCGAACGCCTTCTCCTTCAATATCCCCTCGGTCAAGGCCAGCGGCGCGATCACGGTCGAGAAAGGCAACGGCAAGGCCAAGACCGTGACGTTCGAGAGCGCCGGCGGCATGTGCCCACGCTGCGAGGGCACCGGCAAGATCAACGACATCGACCTGTCCGAGATCTTCGACGAGTCGAAGTCGATCAACGAGGGGGCGATCACGGTCCCGGGCTACAAGGTCGACAACTGGTGGACGGTCCAGATCTTCGCCGAGTCCGGACTCCTCGACCCCGACAAGCCGATCCGCTACTACACCGAGCGGGAGCGGCAGGACTTCCTCTACCGCGAGCCGACCAAGGTCAAGGTCAACGGGATCAATCTCACCTACGAGGGGCTGATCCCGAAGATCCAGAAATCGATCCTGTCCAAGGACCGGGAAGCGATGCAGCCGCACATCCGGACCTTCGTCGACCGGGCGGTCACCTTCGCGGCCTGCCCCGACTGCGGCGGGACCCGGCTCAACGAGTCGGCGCGCTCGTCGCGGATCGGCGGGCTGAACATCGCCGACGTCTGCGCGATGCAGATCAGCGACGCGGCGGCGTGGGTCCGTGGGATCGACTCACCCCAGATGGCGCCGCTGCTGGTGACCCTCCAGCGACTGCTCGACTCGTTCTCCGGGATCGGGCTGGGCTACCTCAGCCTGGACCGCGAGTCCGGCACGCTGTCCGGCGGGGAGTCGCAGCGGGTCCGCCTGGTGCGCCACCTCAGTTCAGCGCTGACCGATATCACCTACGTCTTCGACGAGCCGACGATCGGGCTCCACCCGCACGATATCCAGCGGATGAACGAACTGCTCCTGTCGCTGCGGGACAAGGGCAACACGGTCCTCGTCGTCGAGCACAAGCCGGAGACGATCGCGATCGCCGACCACGTCGTCGACCTCGGACCGGGCGCCGGCTCTGGTGGCGGCACGATCTGTTTCACCGGCAGCGTCGAGGAACTCCGCCGCTCCGATACGCTGACCGGTCGCCACTTCGACCACCGGGTAGCCATCAAGGGGACGTTCCGCCCCGCGACCGGCCAGCTCGAGATCCGTGGCGCCGACCGGCACAACCTGCGTGGGGTCGACGTCGACGTTCCCCTCGGCGTCCTGACGGTCATCACCGGCGTGGCTGGCTCCGGGAAGAGTTCGCTCATCCACGGCTACCTGCCGAAGCGTGACGGCGTGGTCGTCGCCGACCAGTCACCCATCCGCGGCTCGCGCCGGAGCAACCCGGCCACCTACACCGGTCTGCTGGACCCGATCCGCAACGAGTTCGCCAGGGCCAACAAGGTCAAGCCGGCCCTGTTCAGCGCCAACTCCGCCGGTGCCTGCCCGGAGTGCAAGGGGCTGGGAGTCACCTACGTCGATCTCGGGATGATGGCCGGCGTCTCGACGGTCTGCGAGGCCTGCGAGGGCAAGCGCTTCATGCCGGAGGTGCTCGAGTACGAGCTCCGCGGGAAGAACATCTCCGAGGTCCTGAACATGTCGATCACGGAGGCCCGGGACTTCTTCGGGAAGGGGCCGGCCAGCGCGATCCTCAACCGCCTGGCCGACGTCGGTCTGGGCTACATCGGGCTGGGCCAGCCGCTCAATACCCTGTCCGGCGGTGAGCGCCAGCGGCTCAAGCTGGCGATCAGCATGGCAGCGACCGCGACGACGTACATCCTGGACGAGCCGACGAGCGGGCTCCACCTCGCCGACGTCGACACGCTGCTCGCCCTGCTGGACCGCCTCGTCGACGAGGGCAACACGGTGATCATGATCGAGCACCACCAGGCGGTCATGGCCCACGCTGACTGGATCATCGACCTCGGTCCCGGCGCCGGGCAGGACGGCGGCCGGATCGTCTTCGAGGGAACGCCCGCCGACCTCGTCAGTGCTGGCCAGACCCTGACCGCCCAGCACCTGCGGGAGTACGTGGGGATGTCCACACCGTAAGGTCATCCGCTTGCGGTGACCCTACGACGTTGGCGGCCACGATGGCCGATCATCACCAGCGAATCGAGAGCGGCCGACCCTACGTCGACGCGTAGTGCTGCGCCCCGGTGTTCCGGACGGCGCCCTTCAGCTCCAGCATCATCAGCTGCGTCGCCAGGTGATGGACCGGCAGGCCGAGGACGGCGGCGATCTCGTCGATGTGCTGCGGCTCGCGGGTGAGGTGCGTCATCACCCTACGCTCGGCGTCGTCCAGCGGGAAGGCGGTCTGGGTGGCGGTCGCCTGCGCCCGGCCGCCGAGGTTGAGGTCCTCGAGGACGTCCTCGGCCGAGCGGACGGCGCGGGCGCCCTCCCGCAGGAGCGCGTTGCAACCCGCGCTGGCCAGTGAGCGGACGTCGCCGGGCACGACGAAGACGTCGCGGCCCTGGTCGGCGGCGAACGAGACTGTGATCAGGGCGCCGCTGCGCTCCGGCGCCTCGATCACGACGGTCCCGAGGGACAGGCCGCTGATAATCCGGTTGCGCGCCGGGAAGTTCGCCGCGTCGGGCTTGCGGTCAGGCGCGTACTCGGCGATCAGGGCGCCGGACGTGACGATGTCGGCGGCGAGGCCGCGGTGGGTCGCCGGGTACGGGTGGGCGATCCCGCAGCCCTTGACGGCCAGCGTCCGGCCGCCGGCGTCCAGCGCCGCCCGGTGAGCGATGCCGTCGACCCCGAGCGCCAGCCCGGAGACGACCGTCACGCCCGCCCGGGCCAGCCCGGCCGCGATGGTCGCCGTGACGTCGCGCCCGTAGGCGGTCATCCGGCGGGTGCCGACGATGGCGACCGCCTGCCGGTCGGCGGGCAGCAAGTCACCGCGGACGTAGAGCAGGGGTGGTGGCGCCGGGATCTCCGCCAGCAGCGCCGGGTACCCGGGGTCGGTGCGGATGACCGCCCGGATCCCCGTCGCCGCCATCCGGGCGACGGTCTGCCCCACTTCGTCACTGTCGCGGACGGCGACCAGCCGCCTGAGCGTCGCCTCGTCGAGGATTCGCCCGAGTTGCCCGGTGGCAGCTTCCCAGGCGTCGGCGAGCGAGCCGAACCGGTCGAGCAGGTGGTCGGTCCGGACCGGGCCAACCCCGGAGACGAGGTTGAACCCCACCCAGGCCCGGCGCTCGTCATCGAGCGGGGGCGTATCCCCACGGGACGTTTCCGTCCACACGATCGACCGCGTGGTCGCGTCTTCACCCACCGGTTCCGGTTCCTTCCATAGAGAGGGGACGACAGCAGTCGGGACCGGGGGCGACGCCGGGACACCGGGCAGCCGCTGACGCCGCATTCTACGGTGAGGTGCCGTTCTCCGGGCCCGGCCACCACGTTACCGGTGACTGGATGTTCCCCCGTGGCGCATCGATGCCGACACACGGATAATGACCCGACCGCGTGCTCATGGCGACGGCGCCTGCGTACGAATATGGAAGGGCCACGAAACGTGCCGGTAGAGAATACGCTCAAGACGAAGATCCTCAATGGTGGGACGGCGATCGGCGCCTTCACCTCGTTCCCCTCGCCCGAGCTGGTCGAACTGCTCGCGATTGGCGGGATGGACTTCGTCCTGTTCGACGCCGAGCACGGCCAGCTCAACCCGGCGCTGGCCTACCCGCTCCAGATGGCCGCCGAGCGCCACGGCCTGCCGACGCTCGCCCGCGTCGGCGAGAACGACCGCCAGGTCCAGATCAAGTACCTCGAACTCGGGATCGGCGGCGTGCTCGTCCCCCAGACCAACACGCTAGAGGACGCCCGCCGGGCCGTCGACGGGATGCGCTACGCCCCTCGCGGCTCCCGGGGCTACGCGCCGTCGCGGCTGATCGAGTGGGCCCAGAAGGGCGACCCGAAGGACCTGATGCAGGAGGCCAGCGAGTACGTCTTCACGATGGTCCAGTTCGAGCACATCGACGCGATGGCCGACCTCGAACCCGTCCTCGCCCTGCCGGAGCTGGACCTGCTGTTCGTCGGGCCCAACGACCTCGCCCAGTCGATGGGCTACCCCGGTCAGCCCGGCCACCCGGACGTCCAGGCCGTGATCGACCAGGTCATCCAGGTCGCGAAGCGGGCCGGCAAGCCACTGGGCACCGTCGCCCCCGATGCCGCCGCGACCAACCACCAGGTCGAGCGGGGATTCCAGCTGGTCGCGACCAACGTCGTCTCCCTGTTCACGCAGGGCATGAAGACGTACTTCTCCGGCGTGACGGGACGGTAGCGAAGGCATCTGGTCCAACTGCCCCGGGTCTCGCGGGCGATGGCCAACCGGAGGGGAACCGGCCCGACGGCGGAGACCGGTGGGTCCCTGTCGGTCGCGGATGCGCCGCGCTACTACCGGTGGGTTCCCACCGCCGGCCCGATCCACAGTGCCGCCAGCACAACGAACTGGCAGTCTGGCTGCCCCGTTCCGCCGGTCGGCGTTGCGACTCATTCTTTCCCTATGCTATCGTCCCCAAACATCGCTTGCCTTTTCAACAGCGGGGCCATGCGCTCCGTGTCCGCCGCTGATCAGGCGTGACACGAGCCGGACCGGCGCAGCATCTGGAGACACGGAATGGCGACGTCCACGCAATCGCGGCCAGCGGCCTCCCCGGACAACCGCCCGGGGACGCAGCCGCTCCTCGACGTCAAGGGGCTGCGCACACAATTCAAGACGCAGGATGGCACCGTCAAGGCCGTTGACGATGTCAGCTTCTACGTCATGCCCGGCGAGACACTGTGCATCGTCGGAGAGTCCGGGTCCGGCAAGAGCATCACCGGCCTGTCGATCATGCGGCTGATCCCGACGCCGCCGGGCAAGATCGCCTCCGGGGAGATCATCTTCAACGGGCGCGACGTGCTGAAGCTGTCCGAGGAGGAGGTCCGGAAGATCCGTGGCAACGAGATCGCCATGATCTTCCAGGACCCGATGACGTCGCTCAACCCGGTCCTGACGATCAACCGGCAGATCAGCGAGTCGCTGATCCTGCACATGGACATGAACAAGGACCAGGCGAAGAACCGGGCGATCGAGCTGCTCCGGATGGTCGGCATCCCCAACCCGGAGGACCGGATCAACCAGTACCCGCACCAGTTCTCCGGCGGCATGCGCCAGCGCGTCATGATCGCGATGGCGCTGTCGTGCAACCCGAAGCTGCTGATCGCCGACGAGCCCACGACCGCGCTCGACGTGACGATCCAGGCCCAGATCCTCGACCTGATGCGGACGCTCCAGAACGAGACCGGCTCGGGCGTGATCCTGATCACCCACTCGATGGGCGTCGTCGCCGGCATGGCCGACCGCGTCCAGGTCCAGTACGCCGGGCACATCGTCGAGACCGGCTCGGCCGAGGAGATCTTCGCGGACCCGCGCCACCCGTACACGATCGGCCTGATGAAGTCGATGCCACGGCTGGACGCGACGAACAAGGAAAAGCTGATCCCGATCCGGGGCATGCCGCCTGACCTCATCGACCTGCCCGACATGTGCCCGTTCGTCCCGCGCTGCCAGTACGCGCGCGAGAAGTGCGAGCAGCAGAACCCGCCGCTGATCCAGATCGGCGACACTGGACACAAGTCCGCCTGCTGGTTCTGGGAAGAGGTCAGCAAGGACAAGACGACCAACGAGCCCGCGCTCGCCGTGAAGGACGCCTAGACCATGGTCGCATCACCCATCACCCCACCCACCGCCCAGGCGGAGGGCGTCAACGGCAAGAAGCTGGGCGAGACCATCCTCGACGTCCAGAACCTCAAGATGCACTTCCCGCTGACGCGCGGCATCATCTTCCAGCGCCAGGTCGGCGCCGTGAAGGCCGTCGACGGAGTGTCGTTCTCGGTCCGCCAGGGCGAGACACTCGGCCTCGTCGGTGAGTCCGGCTGTGGCAAGAGCACCACCGGCCGGGCCGTCCTGCAGCTCTACAAGCCGACGGAGGGCGCGGTCAACTTCAAGGGCCAGGACCTGACCAAGCTGGACGGCGGCTCGATGCGCCGGATGCGCCGCCACCTCCAGATGATCTTCCAGGACCCGTACGCCTCGCTCAACCCGCGGATGACCGTCGGCAACATCATCAGCGAGCCGATGCAGATCCACGGCATCGGCGACAAGAAGGACCGCAACGGCAAGGTCCAGGAACTGCTGCAGACGGTCGGGCTCAACCCGTACTTCGCCAACCGCTACCCGCACGAGTTCTCCGGCGGCCAGCGCCAGCGGATCGGCATCGCCCGCTCCCTCGCCGCCAACCCGGACTTCATCGTCGCCGACGAGCCGGTCTCGGCGCTGGACGTCTCGATCCAGGCCCAGATCGTGAACCTCCTCGAGGAGCTCCAGGAGCGCCTCGGTCTGACGTACCTGTTCATCGCCCACGACCTCTCGGTGGTCAAGCACATCTCCGACCGGGTCGCCGTGATGTACCTCGGCAAGATGGTCGAGCTGGCCGAGCGCAATGCGCTCTACGACGACCCGCTCCACCCGTACACCAAGGCGCTCCTCTCCGCCGTGCCGATCCCCGACCCGGTGATCGAGAAGCGGCGTGAGCGGATCATCCTCACGGGTGATGTGCCCAGCCCGATCAACCCGCCGTCCGGCTGCAACTTCCACACGCGCTGCCCGTACGCGATGCCGGTCTGCAAGGAGATCACGCCGATCTTCGCGGACCAGGGCGGGGGCCACTTCGTCGCCTGCCATCTTTACGCCAACTCCGGCGCCGACCAGTACCAGGGCGGCAAGGTCTTCGCCAGCGCGGCCGACTAGTCGCGGCTCGGTTGAGCTCTCGATGAATGGGATGGAGACGGGGAGGGCGATATCGCCCTCCCCGTCTCCATCCCGGATCGGGATCAGGACACGTCCCGTCCGGTCGGCGTGGTCCAATGGTGCGACGCGTGCCGGGGAGGACGGGACACCTCCGTTGTGGAGCACGTGAAGCAGACGGAGCAGCACGATGACCGACGGGATCCGGGTGACGGTCGAGACGGGGCCGAAAGGCAAGCGGGTGGTCGCCGTCGCGCCCGACTGGCCGGGTCTGGAGCGTGGGGCGAAGACGGAAAACGCCGCGATCGAACGGCCCCTGGCCTACGTTCCACCCCACGCCGAGGTGGCGCGGCTGGCTGGAATGGACGCCGCGTTCAACTCCAACTCCAGCGTCGATGTGGTCGAGCGATACCCCGGCACCGGCTCGACGGACTTCTGGGGGGTCTCGTTCGCATTCTCCAGCCTCGACGGGCAGGCGATATCGAGCGAGACCCTCGAGCGGGAACTGACGCTGATGCAGGCGTCCTGGACACTCTTCGATGACGTGCGTTCGCGTGTGTCGGCCACCCTGCGCAAGGGTCCACGGGGTGGCGGGCGTGACCGGGATCAGATCGTCCGCCATACGCTCACCAATGAACTGGGCTGGGCCTCCGGGGTCGGCGTCAGCTTTACTGAGGAAGCGATCTCCACCGACGAGGGGCTGCGGGCGTACCGTGACGTCTATAGCGACGGCATCCGCGAATCTCACGCGCAGGGGAAGCTGGCAGGGAAATGGCCCCTGCGGTTCCTGATCCGGCACACCGCCTACGACACGCTCGACCACGCGTGGGAGATGATCGACAAGGACCTGACGACGGCGCCCCTGACGATCGACTGACCGGGCGTCGGTCTCCTTTAGGTGGTTCCCCGCGCCTATCTCTGGATGGGGCGAGATCCCGACCCGCATCGTCCTGGCCAGCGACAGGGATCGCTGGGTCCCATGTGGCGGCCCCAGAGCCCGGCTTGACACCGCTGACCGAGATCGCGATGGCCAGAGGTGCGCGAGGTCGTTCACCGCTCGCTTCGACGGTCGCCGACCTGCCAGCATTGAGGCCAGCCCTGGACACGTACACGTGGGACGGCCTGCCCGTCTCCCCGGAACCGCCGTTCGGTGCCGCGATCATCGTCTACCGCCGACCCCGCCCGGGGGCGATCGAGCTCCTCGTCCTCCACCGGCGTGCCGCGACGGACGACCAGGTGGACTGGGCCTGGGGACCGCCGAGCGGCGCCCGCTGGCCCGGTGAACCGATCGGTGAGACGGCCCGGCGGGAACTCCGTGAGGAGACCGGGCTCGCCCGCTACCCCAGGCCAGTCGTGACGTCCGGTACCGACTGGCCGGTCTTCACCATCGAAATTGACACCGGGGCCGCGATAATGCTCTCTGGGGAACATGACCGGTATGCCTGGTTGTCTCCGGCCAGTGCGCTGGAGGTCAGCGGGCCCGATCTGGTCCGTGACCAGATCAGGACCGTCCTTTCCACCATCGATCTGTCACCAGGGTAGCCCTTCGGGTTGACCAGATGGTCCGGCCAGTTCCAACCCGTCGCGTCGTGACGCGACCGCACGAGGAAATCACCGATGTTCAAGTCAGGACCCCGTTCCGGCATCAGCGCCAATACCATCACGACGGCCGTCGTCGGCATGACGGCCATCGTTCTGGCGGTCATCGAGGCCCGTGGGATCATCCGGGCGCTGCGATCCGGCGGGAAGGGTCAGCCCGCGGTCTGAGCCGACCCATCGGTCCGCGACTCCGGTCGGTGGCGACCTATTCCTGTCGACGCAGCGGGTAGACTTCGGTATCCGCTGATCGTCCACCCGTCAGGGAGCCCCGCCACCCATGCTGCCCGGATTCAATGGCATCACCCTCAACGAGCCGAACATCATCGTCATCACGTTCCTGTCGTTCGTGATCGCGACCACGATCCACGAGTTCATGCACGCGTGGATGGCCAATCGCCTGGGTGACCCGACCGCGAGGCAACTCGGCCGGATCACCCTTAATCCCGTCATGCACTTCGACCCGTTCGGCCTGTTCGGCATGGCGATGATCTCGCTGGGCGTCCCGTTCATCGGCTGGGGCAAGCCGGTCCCCGTCAACACCAACAACCTCGGCCGCGATATCCGGGCCCGGAACCGTGGCATGGCCATCATCGCCGTGGCCGGCCCGGTCTCGAACGTCGTCCAGGCGGTCGTCGTCGGCGGGATCTATCAGCTCCTGGTCCGGAGCGGTGTCGATCTCGGTGAGTTCGCCGTCGCACTGGAACGGTTCGTTTATGTCAATGCCCTGCTGGCCGCCTTCAACATGATCCCGGTGCCACCGCTCGACGGCTCCCGCATCCTGCTGGCCCTGCTGCCGTCCTTCTGGTACCCGATCCTGGCGCCGATCGAGCGGTACGGCTTCGTCATCCTGATCCTGCTGATCTTCCTCGGCGGCGGCGCCCTGATCTCGGGCATCACCGGCCCGATGTACGACCTCGTCATCCGCCTGGCCAGCTGGCAGATCTGAGTTCGACATGCGCGACCGATGGATGGATGGCGCGCGATACCGCTTCCGCCAGGGCGCCGCGGCGCTGTCCGCTGGTCGGGATGAGCCCGTCGACGACATCTGCACGCGTTGGTTGTCCGACGGTGAACTCGAGTTGTTCCGGCGGATGTCAGCCCATGACCGTGCCCATGCGCTGCGAGTGGCGGGGCTCCTGCTGGCGGCGGGCCACCGTGACGTCGACCTGATCGCCGGCGCGCTGCTCCACGACGCGGCGAAGTCCGGTACCCCCGGTTGCCCCGGCCGTGTCCGGCTGCCGGACCGGGTGCTGCGCGTCCTCCTCGCCCGCGTCGCACCCAGTGTGCTGGTCTGGTTGACGACGGATCCTGACCGGCCCGGCTGTCGGGGGTTGTACCTGGCGGTCCACCATGCCCGCCTCGGAGCCGTTGCCGCCGGAGCGGCCGGCAGCACGGCCCGGACCCGCTGGCTGATCGCCAACCACGACGGCTCCAGGGGCATCGACGCCCACCTCGATGCACTGATCGCGGCGGATGATGGCGCCCATTGATCGTCGTCACCGATCACTCACGGGTCGCGTCGTCTGGCCCGCGAGGCGAGCGGGCAGACGTAACGACCTGATATCCGCGACGACGGATCGCGGGTCCGGATAGGGCCCGCTCCGCACCCGGTGAAGCCGACCGCGACTGCGGGTCGGCTGAGCGATCCAAAAGCCAGCGGGTACTCTCTCGGCACGCTCAGGGGAGAGGGCTGTTCGCCGCCGAAAAGCACCGGGGCAGACCTCGAATGTCCAGCCAACATCCGATGAACGATACCCACTCGCCGATGAGCACGGTGCCTGAGGTGCGGACGAGGCCAGCGTGGCGAGAGCCATGTCCCTACGACGTCGACTGGCCAGGGTCTCGCTGCCGCGCCGTCCACTCCTCGCGGAGCAACCCGTAGATGAGCTGATCGTGGTACTCGCCCCGCGTGTAGGTCATCCGGCGGAGCTGCCCCTCTCGGCTGAAGCCGAGGCGCTCGTGGAGCGCGATCGAGGCGCCGTTGAAGCCGTTGATAATGACCCACGCCTTCTGGTAGCGGCGCTCCTCGAACAGGTAGCGGAACAGCAGTCCGAGGGCCTCGGTCGCGTACCCCTGACCGCGGTGCGCGGCGGCGATGGTGATCCCGTAGGAGAACGTGCCCACGCGAGGATCGCAGTCATGGGTCGTGATGTCGCCGATGGCGGTGTCAGTCCCGTCGGCGATAACCAGCCGGATGTTGTCGCCGGTCGCGCCCCGCTCGGCTTCCTGCTCGGCCCAGCGCCGGTCGCCCTCCGGGGACCGCGGCCAGGGGATTTCCCAGAGGGCGCGGGCCTGGTCGCTGTCGTGGTCCCACGCCTGGTAGACGTTGGCGTCAGCCAGGGCGAACGCCCGGAGGTGGACCCGGGGCCCCCTCCAGATCGATAGCGGTATCGTCGTCACCTTCGCCCTCCTGCGGAGAGGTGTCTACCTGCTCCGGCTGCCCACGGCGCGGGGGATCGGCCGATCCAGCGGGCGGCGGGTCTGGCGCATCACCGGCGTCGGGAACGGTCGCGGCCGCGGCCAGCGCCGCCCGCGCGTCGCGACCCTCGAGCTGGCCCAGTGGGGGGAGGTCACCGACCGACTGGAGCCCGAAGTGACGGAGGAATGCCGCCGTCGTGCCGTACTGGACCGGGTTGCCGGGCGTCTGGAGCCGG
>CADCWK010000035.1:12327-42602 GCA_902806375.1 uncultured Thermomicrobiales bacterium | reverse complement strand
ATCCTCGCCTGGTGTAGACGTCCAATCGCGCGGTACCGGCCACGAGCGATGGCACGGGCCACGATTTCCAACCAGGAGGCAAGACACCCATGTCGATCACCGAGACGCACCGCCAGACCAGGCCGCCAGTGTCCTGGCCCGAGGGGCTCAACGTTCCCGATCCAGGCGGCGACGCGCCGGTCTTGCGGGTCACCGGGCTGACCCGGCGGTTCGGCTCCATCACCGCGGTCAACAACCTGTCATTCGAGGTCCGGGCCGGCGAGGTGCTGGGTTTCCTCGGTCCCAACGGCTCCGGCAAGTCGACGACTGTCTCGATGATCCTGGGACTGATCCATCCGACCGCTGGCAAAGTGGAGCTCTACGGGCACGACGTGCAGAAGCATCCCGAGGTCGTGGCGAAGAGCGCCGGGGCGATCATCGAGAACCCGGCCTTTTACCCATACCTGTCTGGCCGGGACAACCTCCGAGCCTTCGGCAAGGCGCTGGGCAACGTCAGCGACGCCCGCGTCGACGAGTTGTTGGAGCTCGTCCGCATGAACGAGCGGGCCAAGGACAAGTACAAGACCTACTCGCTCGGCATGAAGCAGCGTCTCGGTATCGCGCTGACGTTGCTCCAGAACCCTGGCCTGATCATCCTCGACGAGCCGACCAACGGCCTCGACCCGGCTGGCCAGCGTGAGATCCGGGACTTCATCCCCGAGCTGGCCCGTAACGGTCATGCCGTCCTGCTCGCCAGCCACCTCCTCAACGAGGTCGAGCATGTCTCCGACCGGGTCATCATCATCCGCCGTGGCGAGATGATCCAGCAGGGCCGCGTCCGCGACCTCATCCGGAACGGCGGCGTGATCGCGGTGCAGGTCGATGCCACCGAGGTCACCCCGGCGGTCGATACCATCCGCCGGATCGCGGGGGTGACCGACATCCAGCCGGGCTCCGATGCCGGGGAGATCATCGTCAGTGCCGATCCCGGCGTCGGCCGTGACATCAATCGCGCCCTGGCCGGGATGGGCATCTTCGCCTCGGCCGTCGCCCCGCGCGCCAACACCCTGGAGAACATCTTCCTCGAGCTGACCGAGGGTAGCTCGCCGGGCGAGCAGGAGACGGCGGGGCCAAGGAAGCGGTTCGGCCGCCGATGACTGCGTCTCCGACACGTCGCCCTATAACCCATCACCCTGGAACGTGGGAGTACTGACATGATGAACCTGCTCAACAGCGAGATCTTCCGGACAGTGAAGCGGCCCGCGACCTGGACCACGCTCCTCATCCTGGTCGCGATCATCGCGGCCTTCTACACGATCGTCTACTTCGCCTCCAGCGATCCGGCCACGGCCAGTGAGCTCCGTCCCAGCGAGTTCCGCAACAACGGCTTCGCGATCGGGTCCGGGATCGCCTCGGTCCTCGTGATCGTGATGGCCTCGCTGCTGATGGGATCGGAGTACGGCTGGGGGACGATCCGCGCGCTGGTCTCCCGTTCCAGTGGCCGGGTGCCGCTGATCGTCGCCAAACTGATCGTCGTGGCGGGGTACACCCTGATCACCCTGGTCATCACCGCGATCGCCAGTGTCAGTCTCGCCTTCCTGTTCGGCTCACTGGCCGGCAACGACACGACGATGACCGGGGCAGACTGGGTCAATGTCCTTGAGGCTGTCGGCCGGGGCATGCTCTCGCTGGGGGTCTACGCCGTCATCGCCCTGGTGATCACGATCCTGACGCGGTCCACGGCGGCCGGTATCGCCGGCACGCTCGCCCTGAGTTTCCTCGAGACGGTCGTCTGGACGTTGCTCGGAGCCGCCGCGGACACCCTCGAGACGATCGGTGAATACTTCATCGCCTACAACGTGGGCGGGCTGACCGCGATCGGCACGGAAAACAGTGTCGACGGGTTCGACGCCATCCGCGGAACGATCATCCTCAGTGCCTGGTTGATTGGTCTGCTGGCCATCGCCATCACCATCTTCCGGCGGCGCGACATCACCTCCGGGTAGGCCACGACGGGGAGGACAGGGCGAGGCCGACTCCACGCGGTGGAGTCGGCCTCGCTGCGTCCCCCGCCCGGCGCGATGGCATACTTGCCTCGGCTCGACCGGTGCGGCCCTGGCCGGGTCGCCCGGTCTCCCGTCGCTCCTGTCCCTTCATCCCACGAGGTACCGCAACACCCATGGTCGATTCACCGACGACGTCCGTCCCGAACCCGCTCTGTGACATCGGCCGCACGCACCCCCGGGACCGCCACCGTATGCGGCCGGTCGAGGGGCGGGACAACGTCTGGTTCTGCCCGAAGCACGAGCTGTACGCGCAGGTGATCGATAGCGAAACGGCGGGCGGTCTGGACCGGGGCGACAGCTTCCCACTGCCCGACGGTACCCCTGGCACGGTGCTGCGGCACGGCGACGAGCGCGCCGGCGGCACGATCCTCTACGTCCGCGGCGAACGCTGAGCGACGTCCCGATGCGCTTCAGCGTTTCCCTCAGCCACCATGACCTCGCCCGCGCCCAGCGCTCCGACGAGGGCGCCGCCGAGCCGCGCGGGGAGGCGACCGGCGCGGCCGTCGACCGGCTGGTCGGTCTGGTGCAGGCCGCCGAGGCCGGGGGCGCCGATGCGGTCTGGGTGAGCGAGGACCCGGAGGGCTGGGACGCCTTCGCGATCCTGACCCTGCTCGCGGCCCGGACCTCGCGTATCCGCCTCGGCACCGGCGTGACGAACCCGCTCCTGCGCCATCCGAACCTCATCGCCGCCTCGCTCTCGACGCTCGACGTGGTCTCCAGCGGGCGGGCCTTCCTCGGGATCGGCCGTGGCGAGCCCGCCTGGTATCGCAACGGGATCGGCGTCGATGTCCCGGCCCAGCCGCTCGACGGACTCCGGCGGACGGTGGAGCTTCTCCATGCGTGGTGGACACCGCCGCACCGGGTTCAGCCCACGCTGCCCCTCCCGGACGACACGGTCTTCCCCGTCCGGAACTGGGAACGGACGATCATTCCGTGGCCCGGCCGGACGGGATCCCCGCCGATCGTGATCGCGGCGGCCGGGCCGAAGGCGCTCCGGCTGGCCGGGGAGATCGCCGACGGCGTGCTGTTCAACGACCTCGCCAGCGACGCGTACCTCGGCGATGCGATCGCGACTGTCCGGGCCAGCGCGGCCGCGGCGGGGCGCGATCCGGCGGCGATCCGGTTCACGTATGCCACCCGCGTCCTGCTCACCGAAGATCCGGGTCCGGAACTGCTCCGGCGGCGGTCGACCCTCGCACTCATCAATGCCCTGCCCGGCATGGACCGGCAACTGGCCGGCGCGGGTTTCGACATCCCGCCGCTGGTGGCCGCGATCCGCGCGATCCTCGGGAGCGAGGCAGCGCGGGAGCGGGTTGGTGGCTTCCCTGACCTGCGCCGGGACGGGCGACTCGCGCGCGCGGCGAATCTCGTCCCTCCGGCACTGGTCGATGAACTGTCGGTCGTCGGTCCTGCTGCCCATGTGCGCCACCGGCTGGCGGTCCTGGCCGGTCTGGGCATCGACGAGGTCTTCGTCCAGCTCCCACCAGTGGGTGAGCGTTACGACAACATCGGGCGACGCCTCGATGAACTCCGGATGTTGTCGTAGAGGATCAAGCCGCGGGAGTCCGTACACCCTGTCCTGAACGTTAGTATGACGTGTCCGGACACATCAATCCGAAATCAGGGAACGGTTATCCCCATGGCACCGAGGCGGACGCCCCGATCCGGTGTTTCCTCCCAGGCACAATGAACAGCGAGGCGAGGTGGGCCGTCCTCGACCGCCTGTTTCGGATACAATGGTCTCGTGACAGGAGGAAGGACCATTGGCCTGGGAGACTATCGCGGCCGGGGTCGTCATTCTGTCGCTCGCGGTCCTCTGGTATGGGCTGCAGGCAGTGGCGCTGCGTGATCTCCGGACCCGCCCACGCGTTCGTGGTGACAACAAGCTCCTCTGGGCCTTCGCCATCCTCTGCGTGCCATACGTCGGCGCGCTGGGCTACCTCTCCATGGGTCCGACCAGCTTCCTGCCCCGGACCGGTCGTGTCCGCCCGGCAGGTGCCGTCACCGGACGACCGGCGGGTTCCGCTGGCCGACCAGTGGGACGAAGCGGCAGCGGCCGGACCGCGTCGCGCGATCCGGGACCGACGAAGCCGGGTGACCTGCGCGACCGCCGGGCGCCCTTGGCCGCGCCACCGGGCGCCGCTGGCAGTCGTCCGGCGAGGCTGGCAGTCGACCCCATCATCGGGACCGATTCCGCCAACCTGATCCCGGTCCGACCGTCCCGTGCCCGCCGGCCGCCGCCGCCGCCGGCCGACGCGATCCGCTGGCCGGGCTCCGGCGTGACGCCTGGCTGGCAGTACGTCGACGCGGACGTCCAGGAAGACCGGTGACGCGAGACCGGTGACGGGCGATGCGCAGCGGGACGGGCCAGCCGGGAATCGCTCCCCGGCTGGCCCGTCCCTCGTCAGTCAGCGGCGTCCGCCCTGGTCGGAACCGTCGTGAGCAGGCCCTGCTCATGGGCCAGACGCACGAGCAGTGTCCGGTAGCCAACGGTCCCGAAGAGCACGACGACCAGGTCGTTCTCATACCGGAGGACCACACCCTCGCCCCATTCCCGGTGGTGGACCGTGCTGTCGATCGCGAACGGTCGATCGGTGGTGTCCTCGCGGGGGATCCCGTGCCCGGCCAGGCAGTTATCGCAATTGCCGCACGGCGGCTGGAACGACTCCCCGAAGTAGGCGATCAGGTCGGCCCGGCGACAGGTGTCCTGGTCGGCATACCGCCGCATCATCTCCAGCCGCGACCGGGCGAACTGCTGGTGCTGGCGCTGGGCGGCGGCGGCCGCATGGGCGTCAGTCCCGATGTCCCGCCGGGGATGCCGTTTCCGGAGCGTCCCGTCGGGCTCCACCTCCACCGCACCGACCTCCGCCAGCCGGTCCACCACCCGCATCAGCCGAGAGTCGTTGAGGTCTACCTCCTCGTGGACGTCGGCCGGGTCGACCAGTCCACGGTGACCGTGGATGGATTCCAGGACCGTGACGACCTCGTCCTCGGGCAGTTCGCCGGAGCCGCTCTGGAAGCGCCGCAGGTCCAGATCCTTCGGGTCATAGAGCAGGATCGCCTCGGCGGGCTCGCCGTCCCGCCCGGCACGGCCGAACTCCTGGTAGTAGGCGTCCAGTGACTCGCTGATGCTGGCGTGGAGGACGAACCGGACATCGGGTTTGTCGATACCCATCCCGAAGGCGATCGTCGCGACGATGACCTCATGCTCACCGGCCATCCAGCCAGCCTGCGCCGCCTCCCGCTCGTCCCCGCGGAGCCCCGCGTGGTAGGCGACGGCCGTCACGCCCCGGTCACGGAGCGCCGACGCGATCTCCTCGGTCTGGCGACGGGTCGCCGCATAGATGATCCCCGGCCGGGCGAGGTCGTCGATCCGGGTCAGGATCATCTCCAGCTTGGCGCCGATGCCATCGACCCGCTCGACGCCGAGCCGGATGTTGGGCCGGTCGAACCCGCTGACGACGGTGGCGGGGCTGTCCATGCCGAGTCGCTGGACGATCTCCGTCCGGACCGGAGGGGCAGCGGTGGCGGTCAGGGCGCAGATGGTCGGGTGGCCGAGATGCTCGATCGCCGCGCCGAGGCGCAGATACTCCGGCCGGAAGTCGTGGCCCCACTCGCTGATGCAGTGCGCCTCGTCGATGACGACCATCGCGAGGTCGAGTCCGGAGAGCGCCGAGACCGTCTCGGTGTTGGCCAGTTGCTCGGGAGCGAGGAAGACGAACCGGACGTCGCCACGGGCGATCTCCGCCAGTGTCGCGTCTCGCTCGCGGGCGCTGAGCGAGGAGTTCACCGCGACCGCGCGGCCGATCCGGTGCTTACCGATCCCCGCGACCTGGTCCTGCTGGAGCGCGATGAGGGGAGAGACGACCAGGGTGATGCCCTCGGTCAGGAGGGCCGCGATCTGATAGATGGCCGATTTGCCGGCGCCCGTGGGCAGTATGGACAGGGTGTCCTGTCCGCCCGAGAGGGCCCGGATGGCCTCGATCTGGCCGGGGCGAAAGTCGTCGAAGCCAAAGACATCGTGGGCGATGCGCGTGATCCGGGCATCGGTCGCCCGGCGCGAACGCGTGCTGATCGAAGAAACGGCCATCGTCGGTTGCAACCTGCCCACCCCACCGGCGACACGGCCGGCGACGGTCGGGATACCCCATCGTCAGTCGCCGGACGGGTGCCTGGGCAGCCGGCGCGCTGGACGTGCTGGAGACACAGAGTCACCGAGCCGGCGGGGCAACCGGCATCGGGTCCGGGGCTGACGGGAGGGCCCGAGGACTGGCTCCAGCTAGGCAGATGCCATGCCCTCAGCGACCATGTATCCGGTGGATAGGCCTCGATGCACGACCATCGTTGACAGCAACGACCCGGGCGCCATCAGGCAGTCCGGGTCGTCGTCTCGAGGGGGCCATTCGGGGAGAGCCGGGAGCCGGATCAGCCGAGTCGCGGCAGGGATTCCAGCGTGCCGCCGATGACGACCGTCCCGCCCGTTGGCAGCGACGTGTCCGTCGCCGCGCCGACGATCGCGGCCGCCATGTCCTCGGTCGTCGGGAGGGTCCCAGCCCGGTCGACCGCCTCTGCCGTCATGCCCGGCATCGCCCGCTCGAGCAACTTGGGCGTGATCGTCCCCTCGATCAGGTCTCCGGTAATCACGGCGAGCCGCACGTTGCGACCGGCCAGTTCTGCCTGCCGGGCCCGGAGGGCCTGCTCGCCGGCGTGCTTGCTGCTCGCGACCGGGTCGTAGGCCGGCAGCTGGACGACCTCGCCGTAGAGGTGGGCCCAGTGGCTGGTGACGAAGACCACCGTGCCCCCGTCCGGCGCCGTGGCGAGCATGGGCAGGACGGCGTCCAGCGTCGCGACCTGAGCGTCCCGGTTGATCGTCATCGGGTAGTCCGGGTTGGCGGCGACGATCTCGCGCTCCAGCCCGCCCGACGCGTTGAGGACGAGCAGGTCCAGCCGCCCGGACCAGCCGGCGATCGCCTCGACCAGCGCGGCCCGGTCGGCAGCGACGGTCATGTCCCCACCGATGGCGAGCCCGCGACCACCGGCGGCCTCGACCTTCGCGACGACCTCCTGGGCCCGCGCGGCCTTGTTGCGGTACGTCACCGCGACGTCGTAGCCGCGCTGGGCCAGCTGGACGGCCGTCGCCGCGCCGACGCCCCGCGAGCCGCCGGTCACCAGCGCCACCGGGCGCGCCCCCTCAGTACCGGTCATCTGACTGCTCCTTCGCCCTGAATCCTTGCCACGCCGGACCGCCACGCTCGATCGATCAGTCACGCATTGTCGCACGCCGGGTGGGGTGCTCTCCCGGCCGGGTGCGACCTGGCTCAGCCGCCGCCTGGACGATCGATCCCGGCGGCGGCGTCCATCTCGGTCTGGACGGGCGCGGAAGCGAACCGGCGCCAGGCGTAGAGGGCCGCCACGACACTGAGCAGTCCGGTCAGCGAGAGCAGGCCGTCCAGCGCTCCGAACCGGACCCCGACCAGCGTGAACGAGAAGTTCTCGCCGAGCGACCCGTAGAGCACACCACCGGCCAGGACGCCGATGAGCGTCGCGACGTTGATGAGTGGGTTGAGAGTCCCGCCGACCCGACCGAGGTAGGCGCGCGGGGTGACGCGGAGCATGATCGGCGACAGCGCGATGTTGATCGCCGGGAAGACCAGCCCGAACAGGAAGATCAGCGCTAGCCCGGCCGGGACGCTCGTGAGCTGAGCGTAGACGATGGTCAGGACGCCGATCGTCCCGAGGCCAGCGCAGAACAGCTGGGGCATGCCCATCCGGGCCGCCACGACGCTGAACGCGACCGCGCCGATCAGGCTGCCGGCGCCCTGGAACGCGCCGAACCAGCCGTAGATCTCGGCCGAGCCGCCGAGGTTGAAGATGACGAAGAAGGGGTCGACGGCGTTGAGGAGGCCGAAGCCCGCCAGCGCGATGACCAGGCAGACGGCGATCGTCGTCAGGGTCGGGGAGGTGCCGAACAGCCGCAGCCCGGCGATGAGATCTGCCCAGACCAAAACGGCGCGGCCACGCAGGGTAGCGGGGATGGAGGGTGTGGCGCCCTCAGGGGCCGTGGCCGGCTCGTCCAGCATGGCGCCCCGCGCCGCGACCCGGACCAGCGCCGCGCAGGCGACGAAGCTGCCGGCGTTCAGCGCCAGTGCCCAGGTCAGCCCGAAGGAGATGAACAGGGGTGCGGCCAGCGGCGGGCCGACCAGGATCGCGATGCCGAAGGCGACCTGGTTGAGGCTGGCGGCCCGCGCCCGGTCAGCCTCGGGAACGATGTCGCGGGCGATGATCCCGGTCGCGGGGCGGATGAACTGATTGATGGCGCTGATGACCGCCACGACGGCCAGCAGGGTCGCCGTCTGGACCGGGGTCGGGAGGCTCGGGCCGAGCCCGAACAGGTCGTCAGCCAGCAGCGGGGCGAGCAGGACGGTCAGGACGGCGATCAGCGCGCTGGCCCGGACGACGACCCGGATCTTGTCCCGGCCCTGGTCGACCAGTGTCCCGGCGACCGGACCGACGATGATCGTCGGGATCAGCGAGGCGACGAAGATGCCCGAGACCAGCCAGGACCCCGATGCCCCGTACTGCTGGGCGGCCCAGACGATCAGGGTGAACTCGAAGATCATGTCGCCGAGGGCGGACAGTAGTGTCCCAGCCCAGAAGATGGCGTAGCGGCGGCTGATGTAGAACGGACCGACGTCGCTGGGTGTCCCGCCGGCAGGCTCCACGGTCGTCTCCATCCTCCGATCGCCGAGCTACCCCGGAGAGCGAATGGTCACCGGTCCCGTGTCACCCTTCTGGTCGAACCGGTCTCTCGGCGGATCGGTCGATCGACCGAGCCACCCAGGGCGTCATACCGGCACGTGGGCTCCGGTGAGGAGGTTACGGCAGTTCCAGGCTGGACGCTGGACCTTGTCCCGACTGGACGGGGACGCGACGTCCAGGGCCGGTCAGCCAAGCCCGGCGGGCCGACGCGGCGCCTTGAAGGACACCCGGAGCGCATCCGGTATGGCCCCGCCGACCGGATCGCCATGTTCGACCCGCACCGGTCCGTCGCCGGCCATGACGATCAGGTCGTCTCCGTCCCGGCCGATGATCTCGCCGGGCTGGACCCCGAACCGGATATACGGTGCGTCGGCCTCCGGCACGGGGGTCACCGCCCCGACCAGCCGGCCGTTCCCGTCGAGCGCGGCCCGGGCGCGGGTCTCCACGAGGTTGAGCGCGATCGCCCGCCGGCGGAGCGTCTCGCCCGGCAGGCGCCAGTCCAGCCAGTAGTCGTCCTCGGTGAAGCCAGCGGCGTAGGTCGCGGCCGCGTCGTCCTGTGCTTCGCCGCGCTCGCCGCGAGCGGCCCGGGCCACGCCCTCGTCCAGCGCCGCGACGATGAGCCGGTCGTAGAGCGCCCGGACGGTTTCCACCGTCGGGTCGGCGGGGAGCGCCGCTTCCTGGACGCTCAGGGTCGGACCGGCGTCGAACTCCGTCGCCATCCGGTGCAGTGTCGCCCCGATCGTCGGCTCGCCCGCATGGATCATCCGGTGCGGGTTCGGTCCCCGGTAGCGGGGCAGCGGCGCGGGGTGCAGGTTGAGCGCGCCGAGCGGCGCGACGGCGAGGAGCGTGTCCGGCAGCCGGTACGGGAAGGTGTAGGACAGGATCAGGTCCGGCCGCGCGGCGGCGATGATCGGCGTCGCCCGGCGGAAGCGCGTCGTGATCAGCACCTCCTGCCGGGGCGGGGCGGCCGCGACGACCTGGCGGTAGCCCAGGTAGGTCCGGGGCGCCGGGCCCGGGGTGGTCACCAGCAGCACGATCTCGTGCCCGCGGGAATCGGCCCAGTCCCGGACCAGCCTGTAGGCCTCAGGCTCGACATGGAAGGCCGCGATCCGCAGCGCGACGTGGCCAGTTGGATCAGAGGATGTCGTCAACGCCAGGGACCTCGAAGCTGCGTGCCGGAAGTGTCCAGCGTCCTCGCCATAGTGGCGTAGATGGAGCCGGGGAACAAGCCACCGATGCGCGAGGCCCTCGTCCGGGGAGGTCAGTGCCGGGCAGCGGCCGTTGGCGCCTCCGCGTCCGCCAGCAGGTGCCGCTCGAAGAACGCGACTGTGTCGCCGTAGGCCCGGAGCTCGTTGCTCCGCTTGGTGAAGCCGTGCCCCTCGTCCTCGTAGACGTCATAGGTGACGTCGACGTTTCGCTCCCGGAGGCGCGCGACGATCTGGTCGCTCTCGGCCTTGACCACGCGCGGGTCGTTGGCGCCCTGGATGACGAACAGCGGCGCCCGGATCTGGTCGACGTAGGTGATCGGTGAGCGTGACATCAGGAAGTCGACCTCGGTCTCCGGGTCGCCGACCCACGCCGCCATCATCCGGCGCCAGGTCGGCGGGACCGCCTTGGCGAAGGTGACGAGGTTGGACGGACCGACGATGTCGACGGCCGCCGCCCAGTACTCCGGGAGCCGGCTGACGCAGCTGAGCGTCGCGAAGCCGCCGAAGCTGCCGCCGTAGACCCCGAGCCGGTCGCCGTCGACCCAGTCCAGTCCCTTCAGGTACTCGGCCGCGGCCCGGAAGTCCTCCAGCTCGGCGCCGCCCCAGTCGTGGTGGATCCGTTTCTGGTACGCCTTGCCGTAGCCGGTGCTGCCCCGGACGTTCGGCGCCATGACGCCGATCCCGCGGCTGAGCAGGTACTGGTAGAGCCCGACGCCGTAGCTCGGACGCTCCTGCGCCTCCGGCCCGCCGTGGATGCTCAGCACGACCGGGAACGGGCCCGGTCCGGCCGGGCGGTACAGCCAGGCCGGGACCTCGAGGCCGTCGTGGGTCGTGAACCGGATCAGCTCGGGCCGGATCATCGTCGCCGGGTCGATCCCGCCCAGCATCGACTCGGTCAGCTGCGTCAGCGTCCCCGCCGTGAGATCGAGCGTGAAGACTTCCGGGGCGCTCTCGGGGCGGCTGATCAGGAGCGCGAAGACCGGCGCGTCCGCGGCACCGACGAGCGTCCCGATCGTGCCGTCCGGCATCGGCGGCAGCGCGACGGCGGTCTCATCGGTCAGCGGGCCGGCCGGTACGCCGCGCGCACCGAGATCGTGGACCGTGAGCCGGCTGTAGCCGTCCTCGTTGACGACGACGGCCAGGTACCGGCCGCCCGCCGCCGTCGCGACCCCCTCGACATCCCAGTCGGGCGTGGCGACCGGACGCCGCTCGCCCGTGTCGACATCGAGGAAGGCCAGCGAGTTGAACTCGCCGCCCTCGTTGGTGACGACATAGAAGCCGGAGCTGTCCGGTGCCCACGGCCCCGGGTAGTAGACCGCTTCGCCCTCGTGCGGCGTCAGCACCCGGGATGAGCCGGCCGCGAGGTCGATCACGCCCGCGTTCAGATCCGTATTGGAGAAGATCTGCACGTAGCTGATCCTGTTGCCATCCGGCGACCAGCCCACCGCACTGTTGATGTTCCCGTCCGCCAGCGGCCGGCCGGACTCCGCGCCGTGCAGGTCCCGGATGACGACGTCCTCGTCGGTGTCGACCCGGTCGTTGGCCGAGATCAGGATCTCGTTGCCCGACGGCGAGAAGGGCGCGTCGGCCAGCGCGGCCTGGACGTCGGCCCGGCCGAACAGCTCGACGGCCGCGCCGCCGGTGATCGGCAGGCGGTAGATGTACGTGAACTCGTCGCCGGCCCGGTCGGCCGAGAAGACGAGCGTCCGCCCATCCGGTGAGCAGGCGACGGACCGGACGGTCTGGTCGTCGAACAGCGTCAGTTGCCGGGCGTACCCACCGCTGGCCGGCTGGCGCCAGAGGTTGAATTGACCCGAGACGTTGGTCGAGTAGACCACCTGCTGACCGTCCGGCGTCAGCGCGAGCGTCGGCTGGTAGCGCCTGATCGCCGCGTACCGGCTGAACGGGATCGGTCCGGGCTCCGCCGCTCCTGCGTCCGTTCGCCGTTCAGTCACCTGCGTCGTCATCCCTCGCCTCTCTCATCTTATCGACCGGCCGAATCCTTCTCTGACAGGACAGGATACCCTGCCGCGTCGGACCACCGCCTGGCTCGGGGACGGGTGACGCCACGCGCGTGGACACGAGGTGCGACGCCCGCGACGTCGTCTCCTTGGGCCCGAGGCGGTTGACCGAAATCCGCAGTTGAACCGGGTCGTGGGGCACCGGGCGGACGCCTCACGCTCGCGCCGGGAAGCCCAGCCCCAGCCGGCGCAGCGACGCGTGCCTCCCCTGCCCGATGACGAGGTGGTCCAGCACGTCGACACCGAGTAGCTCCCCCGCCTTGACGAGTTCGGCGGTGACGGCGACATCGGCGCCGGAGGGGGTCGGGTCGCCGGACGGGTGGTTGTGGACGATGACCAGGGCCACCGCGTTGTGCTTCAGGGCCTCCCGGAAGATCTCGGCTGGTCGGATGTTGGCGCCGTTGACGGTGCCCTGGTAGACCGTGCGGATCGCGAGCACCTGGTGCTTGGTGTCGAGCAGGACGAGCCGGAGTTGCTCCTGCCCAAGCGCGGCCATCTCGACGCCGACGAGGTTGATGACGTCGTCCGGCGTGGTGATCTTCGGACGCTGGTCCGGCGCCAGGGCGGCGATCCGGCCCGCCAGCTCGATGGCGGCCTTCAACCTGGCCGCCTTCGCTTCGCCGACGCCACGGATCGCCGCCAGTTCCACGACATCGAGCCGGACCAGTCCCGCCAGACCGCCGCAGTCGCGCAACAACCGTTGCGACACCTCGATCACCGATTCCCCCTTGATGCCCGTGTTCATGAGGATGGCGAGCAGGTCGCCGTTACTCAGGGAGCCGGGACCACGCAGCTTCATCCGCTCGCGGGGGCGCTCGTCCGGCGCCATCTCCTTGACGCCGACCCGGTACGCCGGCGCCGGGACCGGAGGGATCGGCTCGGGGACCGAGAGGATCTCGATCACGTCGGGACCGGCGGTGTCCGTCAGGGGATCGGCGACGCGCCGGCGTCTGGTCGGCTTCGGCGCCGGGTAGCGGTCCATGGCTCAGCGTCCGTCGGGAGTGGGGAGGGTGCCGGCGTCGGGCGCCGTCACCACGACGTGGACGATCCGGGCCAGCGGCGCGCCGATGAGATGCTCATGCTCGCCGATCAGGAGCCGGATCGGCCCCTCGAACGGCAGCCGCTCCCGCAGTTCCAGTCGCTGCCCCGGCACGAGGCCCAGCGACCCGAGGTAGCGGAGTTGCTCGGGGTCGCGGTCGGAGACCTGCTCCACGGTGGCGACGTCGCCGACCGCCATGTCGCTGAGGCGCCGGTCGGACAGGGCCGGCATGTGGCCGTCAGCCGTCGGGATCGGGGCACCGTGGGGGTCGAAGGTCGGGTGGCCGAGAGCCCGGTCGATCCGGCGCTCCAGGTTGTCGGAGAGCAGGTGCTCCAGCCGCTCGGCCTCCTCGTGGACCTCGTCCCACGGGACGCCGAGGGATTCGGCCAGGTAGACCTCCAGCAGGCGGTGATGGCGCAGCACCTCGAGGGCGACTCGCTCCCCGGCCGTCGTCAGGACGACGCCCTGGTAGCGGGTGTGCCGGAGCATCTTGAGCTCGTCCAGGCGCTTGACCATGTTGGTCACCGACGGTCCGGAGATCCCCAGTTCGTCGGCCAGCCGCTGGGTCGTGACGGGACCGCCGTCGGCGTTGAGCCGGTAGATCGCCTTGAGGTAATCCTCCATCGCCGGGGTGATCCGGGGGCGGATCTCCTCGCCGGCGTCTGGCTGGCCGTTTCCGGTCTGGGGGGCCCGCTCCGATGACTCCATGGTGCCTCGCATGGGCGTTCCCGTTGGGTCCTGGACGGACCGAAGGTGCCTGGGTGACGGGTGGACGGATCGCGGGAGTATCGCATGGGACGATCGCCCGCCGCGCGCCGGGACCACCCCGGTCAATCGCGGGTGACGGTGTCCGGGCCGGTCGGTCAGCGGCCGGTGTCGGTGCCGGCCGCCAGCGCCGCCCCGGCCGGCGTCACCGTGAGTCGGTCACCGTCGCGCCGCTCCACGTACCCCTCGCGCAGCGCCAGGTCGAGGGTGCGGCGGACGGTCGATGGCGACCAGCGGAACTGCTCCGAGAGGTGGTCCGGGTCGCTGCCGCCGGCGAGGTGGGCGACCAGCAGCCGGACGTCGAACCGCCGCCGGAGCCGCGCCCGCGTCCATGCCCGGACCACGACGCCATGCCGTGGCGAGCCGAGGACGGCCAGCACGAGGATCCCGCCGGCGACGGTCGCCATCGCGCCGGAGATCGACGCGTCGTAGGCCGAGGCCACGACATAGCCGCCCCAGGCCGACAGCGCACCGACCCCGCAGGCGAGGGCGATCATCACGCCGAGCCGGTCCGTCAGCAGATAGGCCGTCGCGCCCGGCACGATCAGCATCGCGACGACGAGGATCGCGCCCACGCTGTCGAACGCCACCACGGTGGTGGCGGAGACGAGACCCATCAGGGCGTAGTGCAGGGCGAGCGGCGCGAAGCCGAGGGTCGCCGCCAGCCCGCGGTCGAAGGTCGAGAGCTTGAGTTCCTTGTAGAACAGGGTCACGAAGGCGAGGTTGATCGCCGCCATCCCGCCCAGCACCCAGAGCGACCGGTAGCCGAGATCGGCGCCGAACAGCTCCAGGCGGCGCAGCGGAGCGAAGGCGATCTCACCGTAGAGGACGTGCTGCACGTCGATATGCACCGTCTGGGGGAACCGGGAGACCATGATGACGCCGATCGAGAACAGGACCGGGAAGACCAGCCCGATCGCGGCGTCCTCCCGGACCCGGCCGGAGCTGCGGACGAGCTCGATCAGATAGACGGTCAGGAGACCGACGGTCCCCGCGCCGAGGACCATCAGGATCTCGTTGCGGGAGCCGTTGGTCAGCCAGAAGACCGTCACGATGCCGAGCAGCACCGAGTGGCTGATCGCGTCGCCGACCATGGCGGTCCGGCGCAGGACGAGGAACGACCCGACGAGGGCGCAGGAGATGGCCGTCAGCGCGCCGGTCAGGATGATGATCGCCGCGAAGCTCATCGGGGCTCGCCTCCACGCTGCGGGGCGGCCGGTCGGACGGGGGCCGGGATGTCGAATCCCGCCGAGCCGCCGAGCCGGCCCGTCGCGCTCGCTCCCTGCGTCCCCCGCATCGTGCGGGCCGCCCGCCGGTTCTCGATCGCGTTCCAGACCAGTCCGCGCTCCGGGGCGAACAGGAGCGACAGCACGACCAGGCTCGACGCGATCAGGACGATCGTCGGGCCTGTCGGGAGCCCGGAGATCCGGGCGCTGAGCAGGGCGCCCAGGGCGCCGGAGACGCCCCCGAAGGCCGCCGCCAGCACCATCATGGTGCTGAGGCGCTGCGTCCACTGCCGGGCCGCCAGGGCGGGGGCGACCAGCACTGTCACCATCAGGATCACGCCCACCGACTGCAGGCCGATCACGATCGCGGCGACGATCAGGACCGTGAGCAGGACGGACAGGCCCGTCACTGGCAGCCCGACCGAGGCGGCGAAGGCCGGGTCGAAGGTGGAGAGTTTGAGCTCCTTGAACGCGGCGACCACGATCGCGAGGGCGACGGCTCCGAGGACGCTCATCGTCAGGACATCGCCGGCGACCAGGCTGGCCGCCTGCCCGAACAGGAAGCGGCTCAGGCCGGCCTGGTCAGCGTCGCCGCTCCGGCTGATCTGGGTCAGGAGCACGGTCCCGAAACCGAAGAACGTCGAGAGGACGATGCCCAGGGCCGCGTCCTCCTTGAGCCGGGTGCCGCGGGTGATCCCGAGGACGAGCAGCGCGCCGAGCAGGCCGGTGACCGCGGCGCCCGCCAGCAGCAGGGGCAGCGAGCGGGTCCCGGTCAGGATGAAGGCGATGCAGATGCCGGGCAGCGCGGCGTGGGAGACGGCGTCGCTGAGCAGGCTCTGCCGCCGCAGGACTGCGAGGCAGCCGATGACGCCGCCGACGATCCCGAGGACCGCCGACCCGAGCAGCACGTTGCGCAGGGTGTAGTCGAAGGTCACGCCCAGCACGCTGAGCTGGGCCATGAACAGGGAGAGGCCGCTGCCGGTCATCGGGCGCTCCTCGCCGAAGCGACCGCCGCGGCTTCCGCATCGATGAAGGCGATCCGGCCGCCATACGTCGCGGCGAGGTTGTCCGGCGTGAAGACCTCGGCGACCGGACCGGCCGCGATCAGCCGCACGTTCAGGAGCGCCACGTCCTCGAAGTAGTCCGGTACCGTCTGGAGATCGTGGTGGACCACCACCACGGTCTTGCCGTCGGCCCGGAGCCGCTGGAGCAGCTCCACGATCGCCCGCTCGGTGACGGCATCCACCCCGGCGAAGGGCTCGTCCATGATGTAGAGGTCGGCGGCCTGGGCCAGGGCCCGGGCCAGGAACACGCGCTGCTGCTGACCACCGGACAGCTGGCTGATCTGCCGGCTGGCGAGGTCCGCCATGCCGACCTGTGTCAGGCAGGACATCGCGTTCTCGCGCTCCCGGCGTCCCGGGCGCCGGAACCAGCCCAGCTGGCCGTACTGGCCCATCATGACGACGTCGATCGCCGTGGTCGGGAAGTCCCAGTCGACCGAGCTGCGCTGGGGGACGTAGGCCACCTGGCGGCGCATCTCCCGGTAGGGCCCGCCGAAGATCTCGATCCGGCCGGACGAGACCGGCACGAGCCCGAGGATCGCCTTGAGCATCGTGCTCTTGCCGGCACCGTTCGGCCCCACGATCGCCGTCAGGCGGCCAGGCCGGATGTCGAGATGGATGTCCCACAGCACCGGGGTGGAACGGTAGGCGACGATCAGATCCCGGACGGAGATCGGGTACGCGCCGCCATCGGTCGTGGCTGGGTTCGGTGGGCGGTCAATCACGGTGGAGGGCTCCCTGGTCTGGTGACGCGGGACGGAGGGGATGTTGACGCCGAGCGGAAGGCTGACGCTCAGGAGAGCGGCGTCGCCACCGCCGGTGTCGCCGGGAGTGGCGTCGCGGGGGTGAGCGAGCCGCCCAGCGACGTGGCGATCGTGTTGACGTTCGCCGTGAACATGCCGACGTAGGTCCCCTCAGGGGTGCCCTCGTCGCCCATGGCGTCGGAGTAGAGCTGCCCGCCGATCACGACCTCGAAGCCGCGGTCGCGGACGGCCGCCTGGACCGCCTCGATCGTGCTGCCCGAGACGCTGGACTCGACGAAGATCGCCGGGATCTGCCGGTCAGCGATCAGCTGGGCCACCATCTGGAGGTCGTTGACGCCGGCCTCGGTCTCGGTCGAGATCCCCTGGATGCCGACGACCTCGAAGCCGTAGCGGCGTCCGAAGTAGTTGAAGGCGTCATGGGCGGTCACCAGCACCCGCCGCTCGGGGGCGACGGTTCCGAGGACCTGGGTGGCGTAGGCGTCGAACGCGCGGACCTGATCACGATAGATGGTCGCGTTGGCCTCGTAGGTCGCGGCGTTGTCCGGGTCGGCCTCGACGAGGGCCGCGGCCGCGGCGGCGATGGCGAAGTCCCAGATCGCCGGGTCGAACCAGACGTGCGGGTCGAACTGGTCGGGGTACTGGGGGGACGCGACCAGTTGCTCGGGTGGGATCGACTCGGCCACCGCGACGATCGTTTTCTCAGACTCGAGCGACTCGAAGACCTCATCAAAGCGACCCTCGAGCTCGAGGCCGCTGTAGAGGATCGCGTCCGCGTTGGACAGGCGCTCGATATCGCCCTGGGATGGCGTGTAGGTGTGTGGGTCGACCCCAGGGCCCATGATCGCGGCCACGGAGACGAGGTCGCCAGCGATCCCGCGGACGGCGTCGGCGACTTGGCCAGTTGTCGCGATGACGTTCAGCCCAGACCCCGCAGAGACGCTGCGAGGGCGGTGGACGGATGAGACTATGCCTGCACCCAGACTAAGGGCAGTGGCTCCTGCCAAAAGGCGACGGCGTGAGAACGTGTGCTGCACGGAAAACTCCTCGACAGGGGAAGGGGCGTCGCGCTGGACCGCGGCGGATCAATGACAGACCAGGGCGACCGGGTCGACGCCGAGCGAATTACCGGGATTACGGTAGACCGTCCCTCATGTTTAGTCAAGGCTATTCCGTTGACACAGCGTGGCGCCGGGAGGCGAGGCGCTGTGTCCCCTGGCATGGATCGGGGCAGGCGCGATGCTCGAATCGCGCCAGGGAGGCGGTGACTTCAGGAGCGGGATCTGTGGGTCGAGGGGGCGTGCGACGCCCTCGGCGTGGCGGGACGGTAGCTGCCGGTAGGCGAGCCAGCCAGGCGGCGGACGCCAACATGTGGATCGACGGACGAGCACGCCACGTCTCCACGCCCATGCCCACGCCCATGCCCATGCCCATGCCGGGATGATGACGTCCACGGGGCCGACCGCGTCGCCGTCGGATAGCTACCTGGTCGTGTGCGATGGCCCGCGTTCACTCCCGTCCGGCCTGGCTGGGTCGGTCGGCCTCTGACCTGTGACCTGTGCCCGCTGGGTACGGAGCGTCTGCGCTGAGGCTCCGGTTGGTGGCGCGTCCCGGATGCTAGTAGTCGTAGCGGTAGAGGGTCTTCCAGGTGACGACGTACAGCGCACCGTCGCCGATCGCCAGCCCGTCGGCGCCGTCCTCCGGTACGCCGGGCTCCGAGACGATCTCGCCGGTGGACGCGTCGAGGATGACCACGCCACCAGGGAGGTCGGACGAGTCCCGCTCAAGCCCGAGGATGAGGAGATCATCGTCGACCGCTACGTCTCCTCGCGGACCGGGCAGGTCCTCGACGGTCCAGATCGCCTGCTGGTCCTTGGCGTCGAACGCCATCAGGAAGAACCCGTCGTCGCGGTTCTCTCCCAGATACAGCGTCTCGTCGTCGGCCGCGTACAGATAGAGGTCGCTGCCGAACTCCTCCACGTCGATCGTCCAGAGTTCGTTGCCCGATTCCAGCTCGACGGCGACGAGTTCGTCCTGCCAGACGCCGTAGACCACCCCCTCGTGGATCGAACTCACGACCTCGTCCGTGTCCCAGCGCTCGTCGCCGGTCATGACGTCCAGGCCGAGTCGCTGACCCGCGAACAGGACCACCGCGATACCGTCGGCGGCGGCGTTCAGCGCGGCATCCTCCATGGTCCAGAGCTCGGAGCCATCGTCGAGGTCCAGGGCGACGACCATCACGAACGGGTCGCCTCCACTGGGGACCTCTCGCCGGGAGAGACCGACCAGCACGACGCCCTCGTCGGTGACGATCGGCATGCCCGCGTGGAACCCGTCCTCGGTCTCCAGCGACCACTCCTCGTCGCCGTCGTCGAGTGTCCGCGCCACGAGGCGACCCTCGCCGCTCTCGTCGTCGAATTCCACGGTGAAGACGATGTCTTCCCCCGCGACCACCCCGTCGTTCGGGTAGTGGGGCGCATCCCACTCCTCGTCGCCGTTGTCGGCGTCGAGGGCGTAGACGGTGCCGTCGAGTGAGGGAACGAGGACGATGTCGTCCGTGACCGTGGGGGCTGGCGCGATGGCTTCGTCGGCCTCGAATGACCACTGCCCATCGAGCTCGATCGACGGCTCGCCCGCATGGACCGCTGTGGCGGACCAGGCGCCAGGAGCGCAGAGACTGAGCAGGGAGAGGGCGAGGAGCCGATGGAGGGAAAGACGGGTACGCAACCATGATGCGAGGGAAAAGGTCGGGACCATGACGCTATCCTCCCCGTCTCACCGACCGTCCATGCGGCCCTGGTCGGTGTGGTCGGCAGACGGTCCCGGCTGCGTCGCCAGGCATGTACGGCCGATGCACCCATCTTGGCGAGAGGGGCGTTCCCGTCAAGATCCGCCCGGCGGCGGCGGTTCCTGGGCCCGCATGGTCGGTAAAGCAACCGACGGCCTGGAGGGTCGGCACGGACTATCCAGGCTGTCGGGAGCCGGTTGGATTGGCACTCACGCCCGTTGGCGCTTGCGCGGGCGTTTATCGGTTAGGATTCCCGGCACTGCGTCGATGGGACCGAGTAGCGCGGGCGGACGGAGTCAAGCGAGTCGCCGGCGGTGGGATGGCGATCTCCGGGTCACGCGTGAAGACATCCCGGAGCGCGGCGTGAGGGCCTGGTTGTCCGTAGCGTTTCGCTCGGGCCGCCGGGGGCCGGAGCGCCGACGGCTTGCCCCCGTTACCGGGCCCCAAGACCGCGCACGCTCCTCGCGCGGTGAAGTGCGGTGGCACCACGGGCCGCTCCCTCGTCCGCACGGCGAGGGAGCGATCGTTTTTTCGGGACGTCACTGTCCCGGGAAAGGCGGTGCCTCATGGAGCGCGTCATGTCCACGGACCTCATCACCCATGCCGGGCAGCACGTCCGGCTTGCGGGCTGGCTGCACCGGTATCGGCAGCTGTCTCACGTCGGCTTCCTCGTCCTGCGGGACGCACGGGGCCTCGTCCAGGTCGTCGTCGACGACCCAGAAACGTCTCGACTCATCGGCGGTCTGGCCAACGAGTCGGTCCTGTCGGTCACTGGCCAGGTCGTCGCCAACCCCCAGGCGCCCGGCGGGGCCGAGCTGCACGACCCGATCGTGACGGTCCTGTCCGAGGCCATCCCGCCGCCGTTCGACCTGTTCCGGCCGGCACTGGCCGCGCAACTGCCGACCATCCTCGACCATGCCCCGGTCGCCCTGCGCCACCCGGCCGTCCGGGCCCGGCACCGGGTCGCCGCCGCGCTGACCGACTCGTTCCGGGCGTCCCTGACCGGCGACGGCTTCACGGAGATCCACACGCCGAAGATCGTCGCGGGCGCGACAGAGAGCGGCGCCAACGTCTTCCCGATCGACTACTTCGGCCGGACGGCCTACCTCGCCCAGAGCCCGCAGCTCTACAAGCAGGTCATGGTCGGCGTCTTCGAGCGCGTCTTCGAGACGGCCCCGGTCTTCCGGGCCGAGCCGCACGACACCCCCCGCCACCTCAACGAGTACGTCTCGCTGGACGCCGAGCTCGGCTTCATCGACGACCACCGCGACGTGATGGCCGTCCTGACGGCGACGCTCCGGGCGATGATCGACGGCCTGCCGGAGCGACTCGGCCCGGACCTCGCGCTCGCGGGGGTGACCATGCCGGCGATGCCTGCCGCGATCCCGGACATCCACTTCGCGGATGCCCGCGACTTGGCCGCGGACGGCCTTGGCGACGAGCGGGAGCTGCACGAGCCGGACCTGTCGCCCGCCAGCGAGCGCTGGCTGGGCGAGTGGGCGCTGCGCGAGCACGGCTCCGACTTCCTCTATGTCACCGGTTACCCGATGGGCAAGCGACCGTTCTACACCCATCCCGACCCGGAGCGGCCCGGATTCTCCAACGGCTTCGACCTGCTGTTCCGCGGCCTCGAACTCGTCACCGGCGGTCAGCGCCTTCACCGCGTCGCCGACTACCGGGCGGCCCTGGCCGAACGCGGCATGGACCCGGAACCTCTCGGCTGGTACCTGGACGCCTTCGCCCATGGGATGCCGCCCCACGGCGGCTTCGCCATCGGCCTGGAGCGACTGGTCGCCCGCCTGACCGGCGCGGCCAACCTGCGGGAGGTGACGCTGTTCCCGCGGGACATCAACCGGCTGACGCCCTGACCTCATCCCGCCTCCGGTGACCGCATGACCCGGAACGGCGACGGGGTTGCTATGATCACGGATGGTCGCCGGACATCTCTCGTCTGGCGGCCCTCCGGTGCAGGCGGAGTCGCCCATCGATGCCCATCACCCAGGGGAGACGACGACGTGGACCCATTCGCCCGTGCACCGGTTGGCTCGACCGGTCTCCGCATCTCGCAGCTCGGCTTCGGCGCGGCCGCGATTGGGAATGCCCATGTCACGGAGGCCGACGCCGAAGCGACGGTCCGGGCCGCCTGGGACGCTGGCATCCGTCACTTCGATGCCGCGCCGATGTATGGCAACGGGGCGGCCGAGTTCCGGCTGGGCCGGGCACTGGCCGCCTACCCGCGCGATGAATACACGCTGTCGACCAAGGTCGGGCGCCTCATCCCTGGCCATGAGGACGGCGACGCCGTCGGGGAGAGCTGGGTCTACGACTTCAGCGCCGACGGGGTGAAACGGTCGGTCGCGGCCAGCCTCCGCCGGCTGGGCGTCGACCGGGTCGACATGCTGCTCATCCACGACCCGGACGACCACTACGACGCCGCGTTGAACGAGGCATACCCTGTCCTGGCCCGCCTCCGCGACGAGGGGGTCGTCAGTGCCATCGGCTTCGGCATGACGCAGATCCCGCTGCCCGTCCGGTTCGTCCGCGAGACCGACATGGACGTCCTGCTGCTGGCCGGGCGCTACTCGCTGCTCGACCCGGAGGGCGCCCACGAACTGCTGCCCCTCTGCGTCGACCGGGGCGTCGCGGTCATGAACGCCCAGTCGTTGCACGGTGGCCTGATCGCCGGTCAACCCGAGCCGCGCTTTCATTACCAGCCGGTCGACCCGGCCACGCAGGCGAGGCTCGACGTCATCCGGCGGGTCTGTGACCGGTACGGCGTCCCGACCGCCGCCGCCGCGATCCAGTTCCCGCTCGCCCACCCGGCGGTGACGTCCGTGCTGACCGGCCCGTCGACCGGTGACCAGATGCGCGGCAATCTCGCCTGGGCGGAGATGCACATCTCCGACGACCTCTGGGCCGACCTGAAGTCCGAGGGCATCCTCGCGGACGACATCCCGACGCCGGCGCGTCACCGCGAGGAGCCCGTATGACCAACGCCATCATCCTGACCGGCAGCGACCGATACGCCAGCCGCTGGCATGACCACGCCGCGACGGGTCAACGGATCACGGAGATTTTGCGCGAGGTCGACATCGATGCCCGGTTGCGCGGGACGCACCCTCGGGTCTTCGGAGAGCTTGCCAGCGCGGATTTGCTCGTCGTCGACGCCGGCCGCAGCAGGCCCGGACCCGAGGACGCCTCCGACGAGGAGTGGGCCGGCGCGCACACCCTGCTGGCCGACTACGTGAGCCGGGGCGGAGCGCTGCTCGTGATGCACAACGGCATCGCCGCCTTCAGTGACCTGCCCGCCTGGTCGAACTGGGTCGGCGGCTCGTGGGTTGAGGGTGTCTCGATGCACCCGCCGATCGGCGAGACGACGATCACGCCGCGGGAGATCGATCACCCCGTGGTCGAGGGGCTCGGGCCGATCACGGTCTATGACGAGCTCTACAGCCACCTCGGTCGCGCCGATGACAACGTCACGCTGGCCCTCCACCGCTACGACGACCAGAAGCAGCCGCTCGTCTGGACGCGGGAGCACGCCACCGGTCGCGTCGTCGTCGATACGCTCGGCCACGATGTCCGCTCCTACGACAGCGACGGCCGCAACCGTCTGCTCAAACGGGAGGCGCTCTGGGTGATCGGTGGCGACCCGGAGACGATCCGGCGGATCTGATCCCCGGTCGTCACGCGCTCCCGCCACGGCGATCTCCCTGGTGGCTGATACCGCTCACTCACGCAGGAGTCCGCCGATGCCGTCCTCCCTCCAGGCAACGATCAGCCGCACCACGGTCCGTGTCCGAGTCATCATCGCGATCGTCGCGATCGTCCTGGGTGGGTACGGTTCCGCCGCGCTTGGCGCCCAGATGGAGGCCACGCCCGCGACCCCCACGGGCGTCGTCCGCGAGGTGCTCTCCAGCGGCGACCCGGCCGTGGCGCCGGGTCATGCCCTGGAGCTCGTCAGGTACACCATCCCCGCCGGGACGCAACTCGTGGCGCACACGCACCCCGGCATGCAGGTGGCGTCGATCGTGTCGGGCACGCTGTCCTACACGGTCATCTCCGGCCAGGTCCCGGTCACGCGGGCCGCGACCGGGGAGGTCGTCGCGGTGACCTCGGCCAGCGGTGAGGTGGCGATCCAGCCCGGTGATGCGTTCTACGAGGCCGAGGGCGTCGTCCACTTCGGCCGGAACGCCGGGAGCGAGCCGGTCGTGATCCTCGTCTCGTCGCTGTTCACCATCGGCCAGCCACCGTCGAGCCCGATCGACGCGACTCCGCTCGCCACCCCCCGGACTTGATCGCTCCAGTGCGCGATCGTCCGTGGCCCGGACGCCGCCGCGAACGGTGTCGTCGCTCCCAGGTCAGCCCGCTGGTTGCGAGGGCGCCTGTTGCCGGATCATCGCGACGACCGGGGCGAACGCCTCTAGGTCGTCGGAGGAGGTGACGGCGTAGCTCAGCCCGAGTCCCTCCCGCCACCGGAGCAGCCCGGCGGCGATCCCGTCCACCGAGCCGACGGCGATCGCCGGCATCCGGTCGACGTCTGCCGCAGTGACACCAGTCCAGCCCCGTGCGTCGATCATCCGGTCGATTGCGCCGCGCCGGTCGTCCGTCACCGCGACGGACAGGACGCTGCTCAGTTCGATCCGGTCGAATCGGTCCCCGGCCCCTTCGCGGACCCAGCCGATCTGCCGGGCGACGTGGTCGTCGCGGCGGAGCAGCGGGTCGTCCTCGACGACACCGCTGGCAACGGAGGTCGTCAGCAACCCGACGATGTCGGCGTGACGTCCCGCCAGCCGGAGCATCCGGGGATGCCCGGCGCCGACGAGGATCGGCGGGCGTGGCCGCTGGGCCGGACGTGGGAACAACGTGTGGTCCGTGACCTGATAGTGATCACCCGTGAACGAGAACGGTTCCCCTGAGAAGAGGCCGGACAGGATCCGCAGGCTCTCCGCCAGCCGAGAGACCCGGACCCCGTTGGGATCGAACGGCAGTCCGGCCTGCTCGTACTCGTTGCGCAGCCACCCGGCGCCGATACCCAGCTCCAGCCGTCCGCCTGAGAGCAGGTCCAGCGTCGCCGCCTCCTTGGCCAGGATCGCCGGGTGCCGGTAGTCGTTGGCGAGAACGAGCGTGCCGATGCGCAGACGCTCCGTCACCGCCGCGACCGTCGCCAGCGCGGCGATCGGCCCGAGCTGGACGCCGAAGAAATCCGGTGCAATGTGGTCCCGGATCAGCAGAGTGTCGAACCCCAGGGTCTCGGCCCGCCGCGCGAGTCCGACCAGTTCGTCCCGTGTCCCGACCCGCTCGGCGATGACCCCGAACCGGAACGGATGCGTCGTCTGTCGTCCCATGCTGATCCCCCGCGCTCGCTATCGTCGGCCTGGCCGTCTGCGACGACGATAGCGGCGCGACGCCGCACTGTCTGGCGGGAATCGGACGCGTAAACCGGTTCGCCCCCGGATAGGCGCAGGACGTAGACGATGCCTACGTCTCGACGAAGACCGTGATGCACCGCGGAGCCACAGGCACACCGTCGCCGCGTCCCGGCGTGTGAGCGATCGGTACGCTGGCGGCATCCTGCTTAAGGACCAGCGGTTCTCCCTCGGCGTACCGGTCGTCATCGGTCGACCGCTCACACAACCTGTTGAACCGATCGGTGGCGATTTAACAATGTGTTCGCAGACCCATAACAATCGGCTTCCGAAAGTAGGTATGCTTAGTGGTGGAGATCAAAACCCATACGATCGCAGGACACGGAGGCTTCATCCTGGTGAAGATCTACGGGCATCGTGGCGCATCCGCCGAACTCCCGGAGAATACCCTTCCCGCTTTCCAACGAGTCATCGACCTCGGCGCCGACGGTGTCGAGTTCGATGTCCATCTCTCGTCCGACGGGGTGCCGGTCGTTATCCACGACGACACGGTGGATCGGACGACCCGAGCCATTGGTCCGGTGAACTCATTCACGGCCGAGGAACTCGGCAACCTCGACGCCGGGGCTGGGTACGGTGTCCCTACCCTACGAGAGGTCCTGGACCTGGTCGGCACGTCCTTGCACCTGAACATCGAGATCAAGAGCGCCGAGGCGGGCCAGGCGGTCATCGACGAGGTAGTCCCGCGGCTCGGACTCCGCTGGGCGATCTCGTCGTTCGACTGGGAGGTTCTCCGGTTCGTCCGCGGCCAGTGCCCCGGAGCGGATGTGTGGCCACTGACCTTCGGCCCGCGGGACAGCATCCCCGCGGCCGCCGACCGCGTCGCGGCGATGGACGGGATCTATCCCAACGCGTTGCGCATGGCCGAGAAGCTACGCCGGACCCGAAACGTCCTTGAGGATGCCCTCGACCTCGCCAGGGACCTCAAGTCGTCCACGGTCTCGGTCAACCAGTTCACCCTGACCCAGGAATCCATCGACGCGGTCCACCGCGCGGGGTTCGCCACGTTCGTCTGGACGGTCAACGACCCACAGCGCGCCAGCCAGCTCGACCGCTGGGGAGTCGACAGCGTCTGCACCGACGAACCAGCCGTGGTCGTGCCCGCTCGCTCGTCCGTCCTGTCGGTCGCCTAGGACCCGGCACGCGGCGGAGGGGTCATCCGCTGACGATGCCCGACCCGGCCGTCGCCAGAGCGGGGGTCCCCGCCATGCGCTGAGTGGCCCCATCGCTGTCGAGGGACCTGGCTGCAGCCAGCGCGACCTGCAGGGCCCGCCGGGCGACCTTCGGCGTCGCCCGGTCCGCCGGGCGGCCGGACCGCACGCAGTCGACGAAGTAGGCGATCTCGGCCTCGTATGCGTTGACCCGCGGGGCGGCCAGTTCGCTGGCTGGCCCATTGTTGGGAAAGACCCACAGGTCGTTCCGGCTGGCCCCCGTGTCGATGTCGGGGCCCTGCCCGCGGAACCGGTACTCGGCGGCCCCTCCGGAACCCAGTAGGTGCAGCTCGGAGCTGAAGGGGTACGAGTCCGGCATCATCATCCCCCCATCGACCAGTGCCGAACGACCGCCCGGGTAGTCGAGGACGACCTGGACCTGGTCCCACCCGCCGGAGCGTGGGTTCCGGTAGCCCCGGGCGGTCACCTGCTCCGGCATGCCGAACAGCCAGTTCAAGAGGTCGAAGTCGTGGATCATCATGTCGACCACGGCGCCACCGGTCAGTTCGCTGTTGTTGAGGAGCGTCGTCCAACGGGGGAACGACTGGCGCCGGAACGCGACCGCGGAGCGGAGTTCGCCGAGTTGGCCCGACTCGGCCAGGTTCGCGATCGCGATGTATTCCGGCCAGAACCGCAGGACGTGGCCGACCATGAAGACCCGGTCGGTCAGCTCCGCCCTCAGGCAGAGGGCATCCGCGTCCTCGTTCGTCAGGGCGATCGGCTTCTCCAGCAGGACGTGCTTGCCGGCGTCCAGGGCGACCTCGGTGGCGAACCGGTGGTCCGGGGTCGGCAGGCAGATGCTGACCGCGTCGATCGCCGGGTCGGTCACCGCGCGGGCGAGGTCGTCGGTCCAGCTGGCGCCGACCTCGTCGGCGAGTGGGCCGGCCCGGCGGTCGCTGTGGGCGTAAATGGTGGCGACGGTAACGTCGTCGCGGCCGTGGAACGCGCGGGCGTGGGTACTGCCCATGTAGCCCGCCCCGAGGATCGCAACGCGAAGCATGGTGAGACCTCCAGTGGTGTCGCGGGCCGTCCGCCCCGTTGCGGTCTACCCGCCGTGGATGATAGCGGCTCTCGCGGGGTCTGACGCAATCCCGTGCCCACGCGTGACGCCGTGATGACCCGCCGCCAGCATGGTCCAGTCCGTCGACTCCCGGATGACGGACCTGTCACCGTATTGTGACGATCGACCCGGCCGGGTACCGTAGCGGCCGTCCGGATCCGGCGGTGAGGGCGACCGGTTCGGCCGTTGTCCGGCGCTGAGCCTCGCCCTCGATACCAGACAGGGAGTGCACCTCGTGACGACGACATTGCTGCGAAACGGGACGGTGATCGATGGCACCGGGGCCGAGCCGGTCGCCGACCTGTCCGTGCCGGACGGGACGGAGGAGATCGACGTCCGTGGTGGCACGATCCTGCCCGGCCTGATCGACACCCACGTCCACATGATGGTCCAGGGGATGAACACCGACGAGCACCTGACCCGGCCGTTCTCCTACAACTTCTACCGGGCGATCGGCTTCCTCCGGAACACGCTCGAATGCGGCATCACCTCCGTCCGCGACGCGGGTGGGACCGATGTCGGCGTCAAGCAGGCCGTCGAGGACGGCATCATCGTCGGACCCCGGATGCAGATCAGCACCGCCGTGCTCGGCATCACCGGCGGCCACGGCGACAGCTGGCACCTGTCCGGGATCACCGTGCCGCTCTGGGCGGAGTACCCCGGCATGCCCGACGGGATCGCCGACGGCGTCGAGGGCGTCCGGAAGAAAGTCCGGGAGGTCCTCCGGGCTGGGGCGGAGGTGGTCAAGGTCTGTTCGACCGGTGGCGTCCTGAGCCCGACCGACCACCCGGAGTTCACCCAGTACTCGATCGAGGAGCTGGAGGTCATCGTCCAGGAGGCGCATTTCCGGCGCGGCATCCGGGTCATGGCCCACGCCCAGGGCTCCGAGGGGATCAAGAACGCGATCCGGGCCGGGATCCACTCGATCGAGCACGCGATGTTCGTCGACGACGAGGTGATCGAGCTGGCGCTGGCCAACGGCACGTTCTTCGTCCCGACGCTGCTGGCGCCGCTGTCCGTCATCGAGCAGGCCGCATCGACGGGCGCGATGCCGGAGTACGGGCTGCGCAAGGCCCGCGAGACGATCGACATCCACCGCGAGAGCATCGCGAAGGCCTACAGGGCCGGGGTCCGGATCGCGATGGGGACCGACGCCGGCGTGATGCCGCACGGGACCAACCTCCGCGAACTCGGACTCATGGCCGACGTCGGCATGACGCCGATGGACGTCATCGTCGCGACGACGAAGGTCGCGGCCGAGTGCATGGGCTGGGAGGACCGGGTCGGGACGCTGGAGGTCGGCAAGCTCGCCGACATCACGGTCACGTCGGTCGACCCGCTGACCCGCATCCACGACCTGGCCGACGTGAACACCATCGCCCTGGTCCTGAAGGGCGGCGAGATCGCGATCGACCGGCGGACGTCGTAGCCTCGACCGTATCGTTCCGAATCGGTGGCCCTCGCCCGCAGGGGCGTTCGCTCTCGCGCCGCTGGCGGCGCCCGGCCGCGGCGGTGGCCGTCGCCCCGCGGGGCGACGGCCGGTAGTCGGGGTCCATCCGTGTCTCACTGTCGTCTAATTACTCCACATCGTTCCGATTGGATTCCCGGCGCTCCGGTGATCCCATCCGAGAGTGATGGGTCTCAATGACGAGGGTTCGACCCACGCCGTTGTCTCGCCTGGCGGCGACGGCCGCTGCGCCGGCCGGAATCTCCAGCTTCGTCGCTACGAGCGCCGGACCTTATTGACAATCCCCTCATCGCCGCTATAGTGCGATCATCGTCCACTATCGTGGATCTGCCGGATCGGATGGCATGGGGCGGCAACGGGCATGACGGACGACTTCGATGTCAGCGCGCTAGGGCAGCGTATCCGGTCGATCCGCCTGACAGCCGGGCTCAGCGTCGACGCCCTGGCCCGGGAGGCGGGGGTCAGCCGGAGCATGGTCGCGGCCGTCGAGGGCGGCGAGAAGGCGCCCACCGTCCTGACGCTGCACCGGATCGCCAACGGCCTGGGGACGAACATGACCCGGCTGCTCGGGGAGGAGACCCGGGGCGACGTGATCGTCCTGCGGCAGCGCGACCAGCGCGTGGCCCGTGACCCGTCCGGGTGGGAGCGGCGCAACCTCACACCGGTCCTGCCGGACTCGGCGTTCGAGTTCATGCGCACGACGATCCCGGCCGGTGTCGACACCGGTGTCTTCCCTCCGCATCGACCGGGCACCCGCGAGGTCGTCGCCGTCGAGAGCGGGACGCTCCGGCTGACGATCGACGGGACGCCGTGGCACCTCGCCTCCGGCGACAGCATCTCCTATCGCGGCGACGTCCTCCACCAGTTCGCCAACCCGGGAGAGGTCGATTGCGTGTACTACCTGGCCCTGCACCAGGGCGAACCGGCCCGGCGGACCGACCCGCAGGAGACGGATCGGAGGGAATCCGCCGAGACCTTCGCCGGCGACGAGGACCCGCTGTGGTACCAGGCGGTCGAGGCGGTCCGGAGCCAGCAGTGGATCACCGCCCGGTTCCTGGAGACCCGGTTCGCGATCGACGCGATGCGGGCCAGTCGCCTGCTACACGCGATGGAACGCGAGCGGCTGGTCACGCCGGGCGACATCCCCACTCATCTCATCCCGTGATGACCGATCACCCGACGGAACGGAGGACCAGCGTGACGACCCATGACGCCGATCTCGCGCTGGACCCGGAGACGTTCCGCCAGCTCGGCTACCGCGCCGTCGATCTCGCCGCCGACCACCTGTTCGGCATCCGGGACCGACCGGTCTACCAGCCGATGACGCCCGACCAGCGGGCCGACCTCCTGGACCAGCCGCTGCCCGACGCCGGGATGGATCCGGCGGCGATCCTCGACCGGTTCGCGGAGGCCGTCCTGCCGTTCCCCATGGGG